>JAHWJF010000011.1 GCA_019348515.1 Chloroflexota bacterium
TTTTCGAGCGTGGGCCATCGCTGACGTCCCCGTCCGCGGGCCCCATGATCCGCATCCCGTCTAGCTCACGCATTGCGTTACCTCGTGCATCCAGCTGTACACGTTACGAGGGGGCGCCACCGTTACGGCTGGGCCAGCGCAGCCCAACGTCCTGAGGCGAATACTTCATGCCAGGTAGCGTGCGACCGCCATGGTCAATGCCGCCACGATGAGCAGCGGCAGGTCGACGCGGCTGGCCAGCTTGAGTCGTCGGTCCGCCCGCTCGAGGCGCTCGCGCTGGCGCTCATCCGCCACGCCATTGCCGGCCGCCAGTTCGCGGGCCACCGCAGTCTGGTCGGCGACGCTGGGACCGATGAACACCATCCCCCCCACGAAGGCGGCCAGCGCCGCAAGTCCGCCGATGGTGAAGGCCAGGCCGGTGGGCGAGATGATCCAGGCCAGCTGCAGACCCGCCGAGTTGTACCAATACAGGACGGCCCCGCTCACAACCGTCAATGCGGCCACAATCGGGAACATGATTCCCAGCCGTCTGCGCCTCATCAGGTGCTCCATGAAGGGTTGCCCTGTAGGGCCGAGTGCCTGGGCCGTGGGCTGCAGGAAGAATCCCGACACGATGGCGCCCCCGAACCAGATCATCGCTGCCACGATGTGAAGAACCCGCCAGAAGATGAAGACGGCGTCCATCAGTTTCCCCTTTCGTCCATTTGCTCGGCGCTCTCGACGCGTTCGTCCTCAGCAATGATCCGCCGCAGCGCGCGGTGAACCAGTCCCAGCTGACGCCGGCCGAGCAGCGCCTCCAGCTCGGCTTCGATCTCCGCGATCGTGCGCTGAGCAACCGCCACACACTCGCGGCCACGTTGGGTGAGGATGATCCGCTTGGCGCGCCGATCGTCTGGGTCCGGCCGCCGAACGATGTACTCGAGGCGTTCGAGGTCGTCGACCAACTCGCCCATCGCCTGCGGCGTGATGTTGGCCCTAGCCGCCAGCGTGGACAGCCGAGTCCCTGAGTCCACGTCGATATGGGCGAACACGGCAGAGTGAGCCGGGCGCTGCGGAAATCCCGCCGATACAACGCCGTCAACGATGCGGTGACCGAGCTTCATGTAAGCCAGGCCGAGCAGCGCCGTCGTATTGGCGGGAGCGACGGCCTCCGCCCCTTGACCCGGAGGAGACCTCCGCATATCTTTAGGCATCCTGATTATCAGGATACATTATTTGATGAGTCGCCGGTCGGAACGCATAAAAAGCGACAGCCGGGAGAGGAGAAGGTCAGTGCACCTCAGCCCAGAGAAGCTCGCCGCCGTCATCACGATTGTCGGTTCAGTGATGTTCTTGGCTGCGGCATTTTTCGGGACGCCTCGCGTGTTCATGGAGCCGTCCGCCGTCCGCAAACTCGAAACCATCAACGCCTCTCCTGGTCTGTGGACGGTCGCCCAGATCGGGTTCGGGCTGGGCGCGGCGCTGGCGGCCGGCGGGCTGGCGATCGCAGCACTTCACCTAGGCGAGCAATCTCTGACCTGGCTGGCCTACCTGAGCGTTGCGCTCCTGGCGGTGGGTGCACTGGCGTGGGCTGGCCACCTGTACGCGCGGGCCGACGATCCGGTCACCTTCGCCAACGGCGGGCTGCCGGCGTGGCCCCTCATGACCTACTTCGTCCTCACGCCCGCGGGGTTCGCCGGCATCGGCATCATCCTGCTCCGCAGCTCGGTTCCCGACTGGGTAGGGTGGCTCTTGGTGGGCAGCATGGTGCTCATCCTGGCGGCCACCGCCATTGCTCGGGACGCTGTCCCGCTGGTGTACTACGGACCGACGCTCGTCGCCGGCGTGATGCTCTACCTGCATCGGCCCTAAGACGGGCACGAAGAGAGCAGATAACTGCCGAAGCCGACGGCTCTTGGTTTGGCCAGACGACGTCGGCGACCTCGGTCAAGCGGGTGAATCAGGTTCGATGCGCCCCCGCCGTACGTCGGCCTTGTCCGGTACGCGCCACCGCCTGATCCGATGGCGTGCTCATGCACCGATTAGGGTCTGTTGGCCGATCGAGATCGCGGTACGGAACCTATTCATGCACCGACCGCCGAGTGCCGCTCGCTGGACCCACCCAGGTTGTTCGGATGGTTGCCTAGGTGAGGCGAGGCCGCAGCTAGACGTCGAAGACCTCGCTGAACTCCACGAGACGCCAACCGTTGAGCGCGGCCCAGGTGACGGCAAGCGCAAGCGCAACGATGAACGCAAGGACGTAGAAGACGAGGGCGGGCCTCCGGAAAACGCCACCACGCGCCGCGACAACGCCGGCGATAGCCAACACAGCAGCGGCGGGAAGGGCACCCACCGCGGTCCGTCCCTCGACGACCATCAAGAAGTACGTGAAGCCAAAGAGCAACGCGCCGGCTATCGCTCCGCCGGTTGTGCGGGCGGCAACCCGCGATCCGGGTCCTGCCGTCGCTCGATACATCGTCATGGCGGCAAGCCCGAGGACGGCGCCATGCCATATTTGGTGACTCAGATCCTCGTCAAGGTAGGTGACGAACGTCGAGAGAAGACTGGCGTCACCGACGACGTGGTGACCGATGGCGTTCGCTGCGAGGTGCATAGCCTGCCCTTCGACCCACGCAATGGCGATAACCACGAACCCTAGGAGAGCGAGGGCGGACGGCATGCGAGGCGAGGCCATGAGGAAGAGAAGGCCGGCCAACGGAACTACGACGAGCGGCGTGATGACGTCCAGGACATCACCCACGCGGAGCGAAGGGAAGGATGGAACAGGCGCGGCGAGGAGGGGTGGTCCAACAATGAAGACGAGGTGGGCGGCTCCCACAAGCACCGCCAGGGTGCCAACCCCAACCGGGATCGGCGCCCCGTCCCATCGACGTGCTCGTTCGTCCACCAAGCCGGCCTCGCGCTCCTGAGTCGTGTCCATCGGTCGCCTCCAGTCCAGGCCCCTCGACCGATCGTCGCGCACGACCCCTTCGGCAGAACTTCGGGTCAACCCACGGCGGTCGCCCCCTAGCCAAGTGCACGCGCACGACGTATCGTCGCCGCATCGGCGTTGGCGCGGAGGCACGCCTTGGACTGGCCCGAGATCCTGTCCAGTGCGACGGTCGCCATCCTTGCCGTCTGGCTGGGGGCGACGGTCTTCTCGCGTGCGCCGGCCGATCGGGCAGCTCGACTGTTCTCACTGCTAGCCCTCCTTCTGGCATGTTGGGCCGGTGCCCGCGCACTTGAACCCTTCGCCGACCGCGAGGCCGCCCCGTTTCTCCAGCACCTTCGCAACGCATCGGCGTACCTGCTGCCGCCGCTCTTGGCTCACCTCGTCGCTGTCTTCACGAGCAGCCGCATCCGCGGATCGCGACTTCTGATCATCGGCATCGGCTACGCCGCCGCGGTGCCCCTTGCGGTCAGGGCGTTCACGGACCCCGCCCGTCCCTTCCACGTCGATGCGCCCCACTTCTCGCTCCCCTGGATCGGCGGAGAGGTGTTTGGCTGGGCATGGATCGCCCTTCGGCTGGCCGTTCTCGCCGCGGCGGCCTGGTGGGCGTGGCGATATGTGGCCGAGGTTCGCGCGGACCCTTCGCGGATCCGCCAGGCGACCGCGGTGCTCGCGGCGGTCCTGCTTGGCGCGGTCGGAGCAACGCTGCTGATCCTTCCGACGCTCGCACGGCCACCGCTGTGGTTCAGCGTCTCCCTCGTCGGCCTGGCCCTCGTCTGCGCCACGTATGCCGTCGTCGCCCAGCGGGTCTTCCTGGCACCCGAGGTCGCCCGCCAGGCGGTGTCATCGACGCTCGCCGGTGGCCTGGCGGTGACGGCGCTCGTCGGTGCGCTCTTCGCCCTCGAAGCCGTGGCTGACGAGGCGCTCGGTCTCGGGCTGCCGATCGTGACCGCGGTGGTGTTGGCCCTATCGCTGGCCGTGTACGATCCCGTCCGCCTGGCGTGGCGTCGGCTCACGAAGGGTCGGGACCGCGCCCGTGCCGAGAGCGCCCTCCCCATGGGCGTCGGACCGGATCGACTGGCAGCCCAGCATGCCGACGACAGCATCGCACCCGCCCTAGACCGGTTGGTTTGGCGCTTCGGGCTGTCCGGGGCGCGGGCGCTCGCAGGGGACGGGCGAGTCATTGCCGAAGCCGGCAGCCTCGAAGGTCCCGCTGTCGTGCTGCCACTGGCCGCCGGCGCCGAGCAATGGGGTCAGCTGCTGATCGGTGCCAAGCAATCCGGCCTGCCCTTCGGCAAGGCTGAGACACTCGTGCTCGAGCAGACCGCCGAATACGTGGCCGCCGCGTTGCACCTCGGTGAACGGCAACGGCAGCACGCCGCCGAACGAGCGGCCCTGGTCGCCGAACGGGAAGCGCAGGACGCGAAGGCGAATGTGCTGGCAGCCGCTGTCGAAACCGATGCGGCGCCTGCTCTCCGCATCTACGCCCTGGGACCGCTGCGCGCTGAGCTGGGCGATGCCCAGATCGTGCAATGGGGAGGCAGGAAGGCCGGCTCCCGGCAGGCGGAAGCCATGTTCGCCTTCCTCTTCGATCGTGGGCAGCGAGGCGTCGCCAAGGACGAGTTCCTCGATCTCATCTGGCCCGACGTTCCGTTCGACCGCGCGGACGTCGCCTTTCATCGCACGATGAACGGCCTGCGCCGAACGCTCGCGCCAGCCGGAGCGACGATCGCGTTCTTCAACGACCGATACCACTTGACGCTCAACGCAGCCACATGGAGCGATGTGGCCGCCTTCACGGCCTCTCTCGCCCAGGCGAGCGACGCGTCATCGTCCAGCCAAGTGCTCCCCTCGCTGTTGCAGGCGCGGGTCCTGTACCGCGGCGACTATCTCGACGACTGTCCGTTCTATGGCGACAGCGCCGACGTCGAGGAGCGGCGCACGCAACTGCGTCAGCGCTTCGTGGATCTCCTGGTCGCGCTCGGTACACAGTACGAGATGGCCGGCGATCGGCCTGCCGCTGCCGACGCATTCCGCCAGGCAGTCGCCGTCAGCACCGACGACTGTCCGCCGGCGACGGAAGGCCTCGCCCGGCTCCGCGCGAGCGCCTGAGCGATGCGCCGGCTAGGCCACCGCAGGATGACCGAAGGACGGCCGAAGCGGAACCGAAGCACGCTGCTGCCACTCTGGCCACGCGATCCCGGGCAGACCAGCCGGGGCGCCGGATGTGGCGAGGTCCCTCATGTCAGCAACAGCCATCCCCGCTCAGGCGCCGACTCGAACGCGCATTGCGTCGGCGGCCGGAGGGATGCTGATCGTCATCGTGATCGCGGTGGGGTCCAGCCTCATCCTCGCCGATCCCGGCCGTCGTGCAGCAGTCGAGGCACTGGTTGGGTCGCCCATCGGGCTCATCACCCTGTTTGTTTTCAGTGCCCTGAGCAGCGCCACCCTGGTCCTGCCGGTGCCCGGCATGGCATTGACCGTTATGGCGGCCGCCGTCGCCGATCCCCTTCTCGTCGGAATCTTTGCCGGTGCCGGACAGGCAGTCGGCGAGCTGACCGGCTACGCGGCCGGGACGAGCGGCGCTGCACTGGCCGGCGAACGGCTCTCCCGATCACGAATGGCCGACTGGATGCGGCGATACGGGGTGGCAACGATCTTCCTCCTGGCCATCGTGCCCAACCCGGTCTTCGACATCGCCGGCGTCCTGGCGGGCGCACTTCGCATGCCGCTCGTCCGATACCTGGCCGCTGCCGCGTCCGGAAAGATCCTTCGCAACACGCTGCTGGCGTTCGCCACCGTTCACGGTGGCTTGCTGCTCGCGGGGTTGCCGTCATGAAGGCCTTCGGGCCGCGGCGTCCTGGAGGTGCTCGCAACGGTCTGGATCTTCTTCGGCGGGCTGGCCTTCGTCCTGACGCTCGCAATCCTCGCCGATCCAATGACAACGTACGCCGGCTGGCAGTGGACGACCACTGTTTCAGTCGGGCTGGTCCTCGGCGGGATCGGGATTCTCCGGCGCCACCGACGGGGCCGATGGATCGCCGTCGCGGCTGTACTTGGCGGACTTTTGGAAGCGGCCGCATGGCTTTTGTGGATGTGGACGCCGATTCTTGTGGCCACCGGGGCCTTCCACACGTACGGGCTGGTGGCCCTCGTCCTCGGCGACTTCTCGCCGGCCAGCGGCGACCAAGCAGCAGACATCGTCGGTCCGTCCACCGACGGTGGGCCTAATTGAAGGAGGCACGTCTGATGAGTGATGGCACTCGAAACGAGGACGTTCGGCGCGAGGTCCGCCACCGGCGCGTCGGACCCGAGTGGTTCTGGAGGCTCGCCGGTGTCCTTGGGATCGGTGGGCCGATCGTCAACCGCGAGGACATGTATGGGGATGACTCGCGCAATGATCCCTACTCGCAGGACTTTGATCCGAAGTGGCCGGACCGCCGGTAAGGGTCGACCGGACCTCGCCAAGGATGCCGGACGAGAGCAGATAACTCGGTACTTTCGCTCCCCCGCTCACGCTCGGGGCCACAGCGCATCGGCCTGGATGGTCCAAAGTCAGCTGCTCTGATCCACTGAGCTACGGGCGCCGGTTGACGCTCAAGAGAGGGCGGATAACTCGACGGCATTGTGCCACAGCGCTCAGGGCGGTTACTACGGAATCAGCGTGATCACGCTCCGCACTTCGACAGGTGCCGGCGGCGGGTAAAGCACCGCTTCGAGCGTCGCCAGCAGCGCCTACTTAGTCCGACGCCCAGAGGATTGCCTCCGCCCCGCGGCCGCGCTGACCTCCGAGGACGACCGTTTCCCCATCCGTCGCGCCGGCCTGAACGACTGCGTCGTCAAGCGCCAACGAGGACCACACCGCGCCGTCGCTCGAGCGGTAGACGCCACGTCCGCCCGAGAGCTGTACGCAGCAGTGATTCCAGGCCAGTGTCATGTACACCTCATTGCCGACCGTCACGAGCGGGGTATGGGTCACCTGCGTATCAATCCCAAGTCCCGAACTGAAACCGCTCAGCTCGCGAATGGTCGTGGACTGGACCCACGAGAGGCCGTCTGGCGAGGTCCAGATGGCCATGTCGGACTCGCCGCCGACCGCCACCCAATCGCCGCCACCGACGCTGGCAACTGACGTCCCCCCACCCGGGAGCGTGTCTCCGTCATACCAGGTGCGGCCGTCGCCGGAAGCAACGGCGCGCGCCGCGTCGGATTCGCCGTGGACGGCGACGAAGCCGTCATGGCCTGCTGCGAGCGTAGACGCCGCCCGCTCGGCCGAACGCTCCCACGCGACACCATCCGCGGAGAACCACAGCGCGCCACTGGACGCAGCGACATATCCCTTGGGCCCCTTGGCGAGTCGCGGCGGACCGGCTGAGGACTCCCCTGCCAAGCCGAGGTCAGTTAACTCCCACTGCGTGAGGTTCACCGACTCCCATGCCGCTCCTCGCCAGACACCCTGTCCTCCGCTGCTATCGAGCAGTGCGCCGAGAAGGACGAGCGTGCCGTCGCCGAGAGCTACAAGTTGCGTGAGCGACACGGGGTGATCCGCGAGGACCAGCGGTATCGTCGTCCACTCACGCCCGTCGGGCGACGACCAGACCACCGTCTCAGTGGCGTCGGACATAACCTCGCGGCTAACGCTGACCGCCACGAAGCGGCCATTCCAATGGATCACGTCGATGACTTCGCTCATCCACTGCTGCTTGCCGTAAGACTCCGCGACGGTGAAGCCAGAGGCGGACGCGGGCTGCGGCGTGGGCGCAACGGTCGGCTCCAGCGTCGGCCGTGACGTCGCTGACGCGGTCGCGAGCGGGCTGGCAGTCTCGCGCGGGCTGAGAGCTGAGGACGAGGCGGTCGGATCGGGTGTGGCCGTCGGCGACGTGCCTGGGCTAAGCGAGGATTCCTTGCCCAACCCCTTTCCCTCAGCTGGATCGCGTAGGTCCGTCAAGGAGCGTGCCGCGAAAGCGCCGACCAAGATGGCAATCAGCACGGTAACTCCCACCAGTCCCATGCGGGCCGGTGAGCGGCCGATGCTGGCCAGATCCTTGAGGCGATTCACGGGGCTCCCTCTCACTCCGCGTGTATCCGGTTGTCGAGGCGCTTTAGACCGTAGTGTCTGCGTCTTCGGTTCCCAAGCGACCGTACTCGCCCCCCGGCAGCCGTACTGCGGACAAAGGACTCGCGAACGCGCAGGACATAAGGAGGAGACTCTCGGAAAACACCAACGTGCCGCAGCGCCGCGGACAGTACGCGTCTCCGGGTAGTTCGTCCAGCGGACGGCGCCACGGATCCGCTCACGATCGGCGCGACCCTGTCCGAGAGCGGCACCGGCCGGACCCTACCAATCCCTGTAGCGGCCCACGACAGTGAACAACGGTGCCGCCTGGGGGCCAAGTCGGCGATTGATCGGTCCAGACAGCAACGCCCCGCCCGCGCCATTGAGACGCTCAGGCGTTGACGTACCACTGTCCGATGCGGTACGCCCGTCGTTATTCGCACCACGGCGAAACACGCAGGAGACGAGGACCAGGGTGCCGTGGCGTAACATCCCGGCACCGGGTCGGCAGGCCGTCGCACAAAGACAGCAGGAAACTCGGCCCGTTACGCTCCCCCACCCACGCTCGCTAGCACAGCGCATCGGCCGGGATAGTCCGAAGTCAGCTGCTCTGATCCACTGAGCTACGGGCGCCTACTCACGCTCAAAGAGAGCGGATAACTGGACCGGCATTGGCCACAGCGCCTGGTCAGGCGATAACCCGGTGGCTCCGAACGCCGGCCGGCCTGGGACTCTGCCGCCGACATCGTGACCAATGGCCAGTGCCCCTTCGCCACTGGAAGCCCCGCCTTGAAAGACAGCCGATTACTCGGCCCGTTTCGCTCCCCCGCCCCCGCTCGGCAGCACAGCGCATCGGCCAGGATCGTCCGATGTCAGCTGCTCTGATCCACCGAGCTACGGACCGGCCGGCGTTACCGCCGGCCGGTTGCCACGGGAGGGCAGTGTCCCATTCGGGTTCCGCAAGCGCCCGGCCTGCGAACGATCACGCACTCACGGTTGCGCGCCGCAGAGCCGGGACCCGACCGCGGCCGGCGCCTGGCGATGATCGCTGTGGACGCCGGAGACGTTCCCACTGCGCTGCGGCTGCTCCTCGAGCACGCGCGAATCGCGCTGGAATTGGCGGAGCCGCTACGGCTGGCTGTCAGTTCATGCCGGCTCGCGGCTGCGTTCGTCCGCACGGATCTGCCCGCGCTCGGAGTGCAGCTCATGGCCAGCGCCGACGTCGTCCAGGAAGATCTCGGTTCTGACGTCCCCTGGGTTGCCAAGCAGAATCGACAGACCACCGCACTTGCCAAGACCCAGCTCGGCGACGAGGGATTCGCCGCGGCTTGGGAGGCAGCGTCAGGAGTGTCGATCGAGCATGTGACGCAAGTTGCGATCGAGCGCGGCGAGGAGGTCCTCCGGGCCCCCCACCAGGCCAGATTGGCGAAGACCGGTGACTCGCACCGGCCCGCCTCTGGCACCGGCACCTTCCTGTTCACCGACGTCGGGGGTGGGGAAACACGACCACCAACGATCGACCGGCCATCTCGTCTCCTGGCGCGCTTGTGGAGGGCCGATTGTGGCACCACGACATTTGTGCGCCAACAGGATCACATAACCCCCGTCAGAGGTCGTTCACGTGAGGTTGCCGCACAGCGGGAATGCCGAAGCCGCGAACTGGGGCCTTCATAGATTTGCAGCTCGCACGCCGACCGACCGGGTCGGCATGCGAGCCTGAAACGCGGTGTCCTAGGGCGTGTGTGGCAGGCCAGTGGGCGCCCGTGCCTACGGGCCCGTGGTCTGCCCGCCCGGGTTGAGGATACCGGTGCAGGAAACCTCGCCGTGTGGACTGAAGTCAACCACTCCATTGGAGGCCAGATACGTAACGGTGGGTGCCGCCGCCTTGCAGTGACCCTGGATCCACGGCCTCGCGATCATGCGGGTTTCGACGGCCGGATCCTGGCCCGGGGGGGTGACTGTCTGCGTATGGGCGGCGACCGGTACCGCCATGGCGGCCAGCAGCGCCAGCGCTGCGACCAGAGAGGACAGGGAGCGCTTCATGTTTCCTTCTCCTTTGCTCGGTCGGGCCACATGCCCGCTCTCGGGAAGGAACGTAGGTCTAAGGTCGCCACGGCCGCATCGGGGCGGTCCTTAGGTGGCGGGCCTCACCGGCCTCAGTTTTTCTTCTGCTCAACCAGTAAAGATCGGCGTCCCGCTCGCCAGCTCCGCCACGATGTCGGCCGCCGAGATGATGCGGGCGCCTTCGATCAGGTGCTCCTCGGTGATCCCGCGAGGTTTCGTGCACGCACCACACGCCCAGACCTGTCCACCATTGGCGACAACCGATGCGAGCACCTCCGCGAGCGGCGGCATCCCTTCGTGATGAATGTCGTCGGCATAGTCCTTCGTTGCCAGCCAAACGCCAT
Organism: Chloroflexota bacterium; assembly: GCA_019348515.1. Classification (GTDB taxonomy): domain Bacteria; phylum Chloroflexota; class Chloroflexia; order Thermomicrobiales; family UBA6265; genus JACCXM01. The sequence continues at coordinate 10,394 of JAHWJF010000011.1, forward strand.
CGATCGTGAGCAGAACGATCGCTTCCTGCTCCGCGGTGGCAGCCACGTTGGCCACGATGAATGGCAGGGTGGCGCGCTCGGGATTGTCGCGACCGTGCGTCGCGTGGGCAATGATCCTGGCCATCGATCTTCTCCTCGTGCTGATTCCAAAGGCTACTTCCGCCTGAAGTAGTAGCGGGGCGGTCCCGATCCATCGTCTTGAATGGCGAACAGCGCATTGCCGGTCAATCGACTCCAGGCCGCCAGGCCGGTACGCGCGGTCGGGTCGTCCGAGATGACCTCCAGGATCTCGCCGGGGCGCATCTGCCTCATGCGTGCCGCAACGATCGGCGTCAGGGTGGCGCAGTCCTGTCCGACCGCGTCGAGCCGAAGGTCTGCTCCAGGGACAGGCGACGCGTCGGTCATTCGCTTCTCCGTTTCGTTGGGTGCAGGTTCACTGCACGAAGGCTAAGACCGGATGAGCGAAGCGGGCAATGGGAAGCTCCTTAGGAACCACGACGCGCCATCCTTACACCGACATCGAATTGGGGCCTCACGCTCTCGACAGTTCCCGGCGGATAATCGGCGCATGTCGAGTCGGATCTCGAGTACCACATTCGTCGGGCGCCAGGCGGAGCTTCGCCGGCTGAATGGGCTGCTTGCGAGCGCGACCGCCGGGTCGTTCGCCGCAATCCTCATCGGTGGGGAGGCCGGGGTGGGCAAGACGCGGCTGCTCACAGAATTCCGCGCGAGCGCCGAGTCGTCCGGCGCCAGCTTTCTCGGCGGCGCCTGCGTGGACCTGGGCGAAGGCGCGCGCCCCTACGACCCGCTGGTCGCGGCACTTCGTCCCTGGCTTCGGTCGCTGGACGACCACGACTTCGGCCGCATCGTCGGGCCGGCGCGCGCCGACATCCTGCGCCTGGTCCCCGATCTTGCTTCCGCGAGCGAACAGGGAGGATCGGTTGACCCATCGCCACCATCGTCGCAGTCACTCCTGTTCCTCCAGCTGCTCGGAGTGATCGAGCGCCTTTCGGCCGACAGCCCCACGGTGATCGCGCTCGAAGATCTGCACTGGGCCGACCGCTCAACGCGAGACATGCTGCAATTCCTCGTGCGGAATATCGGCCACGGCCGCGTGATGTTGGTCGGCACCTATCGGACCGACGAGCTCAACGAGCGCCATCCGCTCTTCGAGCTGCTGGCAGAGCTGCAGAGAACCGGTCGCGTGGAGCGGCTCGAGCTGGCGCGCTTCAGCCGGAGCGAGGTCCATGAGCAGCTGGCCGGCATCCTCGGTGGGCCACCCAGCCCGCCACTGGTCGCACGGATCCACGAGCGCGGTGGCGGGAATCCGTTCTTCAGCGAAGAGCTGCTGGCGGTCAATCAACGGGGCCAGGATCGGCTGGGCATGACGTTGCGCGAGACGCTGCTGGCACGGGTCGGTGGCCTGTCGCTGCGGTCGCGGGACCTGCTGCGCGTCGTTGCTGTCGCCGGTCCGGCCGCGCAGGGGGACGTCCTGGGGAGGGTGACGGAGATGTCGCCGGCCGAGCTTGCCGCCGCGCTGCGTGAAGCGGTGGATCGGCACATTCTGCTGGTGGACGAGCATGAGGTCATGGGGTTCCGCCATGCGCTGCTGCAGGAAGCGGTGTACGAAGAGCTCCTGCCCGGAGAGCGGTTGGCCCTGCATGCCGCTGTTGCCGAAGCGGTCGAACAGCTGCGAGCCGCCCCCGATACCGATGCCACCATCGCGTCTCAGCTCGCTCATCACTGGTACGAGGCGCGGGACGCTCGGCGCGCATTACCCGCCCTTCTTCGCGCGGGCCAGGCCGCCGAGCGCGTGTTCGCCTTCGGCAATGCCTTTGGGCAGTACCACCTGGCCCTCAGCCTCTGGCCGGCGGGGACCGACCGGCTCGCCGGAGTGACGCGCCACGAGCTCACCGCGCGCACCGCGGAGGCTGCGGCCCTGAGCGGTGCCTACGATCGCGCCATCGAGCTCGCCAGGGCAGCCGTCACAGAGGCCGCAGACTCGCAGACCGATCCCGTGCACGCCGGAATGCTGCTCGAGCGGCTCGCCGCGTATCACCTTGCGGCCGGCGATCCCGACGCGGCACAACCGGTCGCGCGCCGAGGGCTCGACCTCCTGCCCGTAGACACACCGTCGGTGGCGCGGGCGCGCGTCCTCGGCGCCCTTGCGCAGGCGCTCGGCCTTCAGTCACGCTTCGGCGAATCCAACGATCTCGCCCAGATGGCGCTGACCATGGCTCGGGTCGTCGGCTCCGCCAGCGCGGAGATCCGTGCGCTGGGCTGCCTCGGCCGCAACGCTGCCTCGACGGGCGATGCGGCGAAGGGCGTGCACACACTCCGCAAGGCCCTGGAGCTCGCCCGCTCGGCCGGAGACCCCGAGGGCGCAGCCGAGATCTCCGTCGAGCTCACCCAGGCCCTGCACTGGGCCGGCGACCTGCAGGAGGCGTCGAGGGTCGCCGACGAGGGGATCCGCGAGAGCAGCCGGTGGGGTACCGAAGGATTCGCCGGAGCCCTCAGGGCAATCCGCGGCGTGTGCGCATTCCGACTGGGACACTGGTCGGAGGCCGAGGGGTGGTTGGCCGCCGCCCTCGAGCGCGACCCGCTAGGTTCGCCCGGCGTGCTGGCCCATGTCGGCCAGGCGCAGCTCGACATCGGGCGTGGACGCCTGGAAGCCGCCGCACAGCACCTTGAGACGGTGCTGCTCCTCTGCCGGCACGTGACGGCGGTGGGCTGGACGGACCTGTACTCCAGCATGGCGCTCCTCTCCATCTGCCGCGGCCGCCCCACCGAGGCGCTCGAATCGATCCGCGAGAACCTCACTCGATCCGCCGTGCCTGACGTGGACATCCACATGCGCACCTCGTATCAGCTCGGGATCAGAGCGGCGGCCGACCTGGCCGAGGTGGCCCGCCCGATGGGCGATGTGGCGGCCCTGGAGCGAGCGTTGGCCGACGGGCGCGAGTTCGGACAGCGGCTGGATCGTCACGCGCAGCTGGTTCACGCCAGGACCGATGGACCGGACCCGCATCTCGCGCTGGACCTGGCCCTCGGCAGGGCCGAGCTCAGTCGGCTCGAGACCCCCTCGAGCCCTACCGACTGGGCGACGGCGGCCGATGCTGCTGCTGCGCTGGAGCACCCGTACGAGCTGGCCTACTGTCGTTTCCGCCAGGCAGAGGCCATCCTGCTGTCCCGGGGCTCGCGCCCGGCTGCCCAATCCGCGGCCAGAGAGGGCCACCACCTGGCCAGACGCATGGGCGCTTTACCTCTCTGGCACGAGATCGAGGGCCTTGCGATCCGTTCGCGGCTCGCCCTGGAGGACGCGGATGATGAGGTCGCGCCAGCATCGATCGGGCCTGAGACGGTTGGCCCGGGCGGACGCTTCAAGCTGACCCCGCGTGAGAAGGACGTGCTGGAGCGCCTCGTGGCCGGACACACCAACCGCGAGGTCGCGAAGGATCTGTTCATCAGCGAGAAGACCGCCAGCGTGCATGTCTCGAACATCAAGTCGAAGCTGGGTGCCAACGGCCGTGCCGAGATCGCCGCGATCGCCGTTCGCCTCGGCCTCGTCGATACGGGGGCGCCCGGCGAGCCCGGGGGGTCGTTCACGACGAGCCGGTGATGACGGCGTGATCTCAATGGCGCGGGCGATCCACGGTGGCACGCAAGATTGACACAACGCCTTCTATTTCCTTCCTCACTGAGACTCCGTAGGTCTGTCGGACCGGGTCGCAGTAGTACCGCTCTGGTCCATCTAGCCCATATTTTCAATCGGCACGGCCGACTCTCGACTTGACTACGCGATGCGGGGCTACGCGATGCGGGGCTGCGCGCTTCGGCCCATGTCCCCGGCGGGCAGTGGCACTGGACGTGCACATCCGCCCGCCGCCATGAGGACATCTGCCGTCGTGTCTGGGTTGCACCGGACACACGATGACGGATGGCACGAAACCGTTGTGCCCAGCCAGCATCCGTAATCCGCACCCAGGCAGGTATGGATCAGCTCAATCTCGTCATCGTGGTCGCCGCGGGCGTGGTCATCGTGGTAGGCCTCGTATCCGACGCGCTCAAGAGAAGCCTCCTGCAGGAGCCCATGGTCGCCGTCCTCGTGGGTCTTGCCGCAGGGCCCCATGCACTGAACCTGCTTGATCTGACGGAGTGGGGTGACGAGAACCGCATCGTGGAGCAGGCGGCGCGCATCACGCTCGCGATTGGGCTCATGGGCGTCGCGCTTCGATTGAAGAAGGAGAGCGTCGGGTCACTGCTCCGCCCCGTCGGCGTGCTGCTGACCATCGGCATGGTTGGCATGTGGTTGATGTCGTCGGCACTCGCCGGTTGGTTCCTCGACCTTCCCTTCTGGACGGCCCTGCTCGTCGGAGCGGTCGTCACACCCACCGACCCGGTGGTCGCGAGCTCGATCGTCACGGGAAAGTTCGCCAGCGAGCATCTGCCGCGGCGGCTCCGGGATGCCATCTCCTTCGAAGCAGGCGCGAACGACGGGCTTGCCTACCTGTTCGTGATGCTCCCGATCCTGATGATCGGCCACGCCTCATCCGACGGTGCATGGTGGACCTGGCTGACGGAATCGCTGCTCATCGGAGTCGTGGGGGGAGCGGCGATTGGCTGCACCGTCGGGTACACCGCAGCAAAGATGCTGCAGTTCGCGGAACGGCGGGGGCTCATCGAGAACGCGTCTCTTCTGGGCTATACCGTCGCGTTCTCGTTGCTGACGCTTGGTGCCGCGGCACTGCTCAGGGCGGATGCGCTCATTTCGGTGTTCCTCGCCGGGCTGGTGTTCAACCTGTCGATCGGAGACCGCGAGGAGCACGAGGAGGAAACCATTCAGGAAGCAGTCTCGAAGCTGTTCACCCTCCCAATGTTCGTGATCCTCGGGATCGCGGTGCCGATTGGCGAGTGGTTGGCCGAGGGGTGGTCGCTGCTCGTCTTCGTCGGGCTGATACTCCTTCTGCGCCGTCCGCCGACGATCGTTGCCACCTTCCCGCTGCTTCGACCACCCCTGACCGCTCGTGATGCCGCCTACGCCGGTTGGTTCGGACCGGTCGGCATTGCCGCGGTGTATTACGCGGCGTTTGCCGGAGAGCACGTCGCGGAGCCCGTCGTCTGGCACGCGGCAAGCGCGGTGGTATTCGCCTCAATCTTGGCGCATGGACTCACTGCGGCACCGTTGACGAAGCTCTACGCTCGCCGATACGACGGAGGCTCGGGCGAAGGAGAGCGCCCTTGAGCTGCCGTCAGCCGAACCACTCCCACCCGTCGCTCTCCACCAGGCCGCGGAGCTTGCGGCGCCGGTCTCGGGCCTGCTCGCGCTCGGCGTGGTATTCCGCGTCGCCGACCGTCGGAATGCCGGCGATGCGCACGTCTTCCAGATCGGGCAAGGGCGGATCCGCGTCCGCCCAGCGAACGGAGCCGCCGGAGAGCGTCTCCAGGTAGTCTTCGACGGAACCACGGACCGAGCGCAGCACTGCTCGACTCGGTCTCGCGTGCGCGTCGACGCCGGCGGCCATCATGGTGACCGCCTCGTCCAGGACGGCCACCGCCACTGCCGTGCTGCCGATCCGCCCGCTCGGGTGGTAGTAATGAATGACCGGATACGCGAGGTGCTGCGTGGCGAGCCGGGCGAGGTCCTCAGCCAACGAGGTCAACAGGAGGTCGAGTCCCGAAAAGGCGGATCCGTCCCAGGACACCCTCACAAAGTCCTCGGGCGTTTCTGCGATAGCGTGCACGCGCGCCGCGAAGGTCCGCTTGTTCACAACGGCACTCAAGACCGAGATGAGGTAGGTGATCGCCAGCGTCACGAGGATGAGGCCGCTCGCCGTGGCGAGGACGGTCGCCAGCTGCCATGGTGCGCCGTTCGGCGCCCAGTCCCCATTCCCGAGTGTGAAGACGGTGTAGCCGACAAAGTAAAGGCGGTCGAATCCGGAGGCACGCTCGCGCGTAGTGGCGTCCACGACACTCACCTCCGCGGCCGAAAAGATCAGGAACCAGCCACCCCACAGCAGCACCACCCACACCAGGAGGACGAGCGCCACCACGATGGGCCCCATCAGGCTGAGGACGGTGTTCCGGCCCGCGAACAGTGTGGACGCTTGCCGCCAAGCGAACGCGGCGATGCGCGAGGACAACGGTCCCCCGCTGCGATCGGGCCACAGGGTCGTCCAACCAGCATCGACGATGAGCGCAAGCAGAACCGCGATTCCGAGGAACATCCAAACGAAGCCTGGCATTGCGACGAAAGCCTACAGCCCGCGTAACCCTCGCTGAGGCCCTGCCTTGATGAGGTGGCCCGGCGACGCGGGATGCCCATGACCGAGGAGGGCGAGCGAGACGAAGGCCGTCACCCGCGCACGGGCTGAGTTCACCGCCACCCTTACGGGCCCGATGCCGAAAAATGGTGTGTGCGCGGAGCCTGCGGCGGAACTGCGTGAGTGGCATCCTCTACAGCTCGAACAGCCGCCGACCATCGACCGGCTCGTGCGGTGCGGGCGCCGCAGGAGGCAGCATGGAGCTCGTCCCGAATGTCCACGCCATCAAGCTGTTCAGCTGCACCGGCTACCTCCTCACCGAAGAGCGGCTGACCCTGATCGACGCCGGCCTGCCCGGATCGAGGCGGCCGCTGGAGCGCTACCTGCGCCGAATCGGACGGCGCTTCGAGGAGCTCGAGCGGATCATCTGCACTCACGGTCACCTGGATCACATCGGCGGCGTGCGCGAGCTGGCGCGCGGGGGTGCCGAGGTCCTGATCCATCCCGACGACGTGAACGGGCTCGCTGTCACCTTCCGCGAGGCCGTGCGAGCCCGCAGCCGCGGCCCGCTGCTGCACTACTTCACGCCGCACCCCGGAGCCACCGTGCCGATCA
>JAHWJF010000234.1 GCA_019348515.1 Chloroflexota bacterium
ATCCTCCGGCACATCGCCCCGCACGATGCGCTGCGCCAGTCCCTCGGCGATCGCCGTCTTACCGACGCCAGGCTCACCGATCAAGACCGGGTTGTTTTTCGTGCGGCGGGAAAGCACCTGCATCACCCGCCGGATCTCCTCGTCACGACCGATGACGGGATCGAGCTTGCCCTGCTCCGCGAGCTCAGTGAGATCCCGCCCGTACTTCTCGAGCGCCTGGTATTTGTCCTCCGGATTGGGGTCGGTCACGCGCTGTCCTCCACGAATCTGAGTGAGCGCCTCGTACACGCGATCTTTGGTGACGCCGAAGCGCACCAGCAGTCTCGCTGCCTCGCTGTCGGGAGCGTCGAGGATCCCGAGCAGGAGATGCTCGGCGCTGACGTACTCGTCACCCATCCGCTTCGCCTCGTCCTCCGCCCTCTGCAGCACCTTGCGCAGGCTGTTGCTGGGCGGTGGTTGCGCGGCGTAGGAAAGCTTCGGGAGTCCTTCGAACTCTCGCGCGGCCTCTGTGTGCACCGTTGACGGGTCGACCCCGAGCTTCCTGAGGATCTCGGGCGTCAGTCCATCGGTTTGATCGAGCAGGGCAAGAAGCAGCGCAATCGGTTCGAATTGAGAGATGTTGCGCGACTCAGTCTCGCGTTGTGCGCCGATGATCGCTTCTTGCGCTTTCTCCGTGAATTTCGTCGTACTCGCCATGCCTGTACCCTTCTCTGCCGAGGCCCTGCCTCGCCTCGCTCTATTTCACATTTACGTTCACATGAAGATTTGCCGTTCCGTGCGCTGTTGCAATGCGCATCTCATCAGCGCCGCGCAGTCAGCCACACACCGACATCACGCGGCAGTAGACATTCATGCATCACTCGCGCCAAGTGGGTTCGCTTCCCCCAGCTCCTAGGTGGAGCATCAATGCGGCCAGGTCTTCCCGGAGACGGTCCAGCGCAGGGTCATCTCGAGAGTCTGCGTCTTCCTCGATCCGCTTCTGGATTGACCGCAGATGGCGGGTGACTTCCAGCACGAGCTGCACGCCGGCCACGTTCAAGCCGCGCTCGCCCACCAGGTATTTCACCTGCCGCAGTCGTTCCAGATCTTCGTCGGAGTAGAGTCGAAGATTACCGGTCGTGCGCGACGGCGCGATTAACCCTTCGCGCTCATACTTGCGAAGGGTTTGCGGATGCATCTCCAACAGGCGAGCCGCCACACTGATGATGAAGACCGGCTCGCAGCCGGGGCCGTTCATACTTCTCCTCCTACCACATCTATCCTGGGAAAATATAAAGGTTGATATGATCCATGTCAAGATTCGACAACCAACGAACAGTGGCGCACAGGCGCCGATCCGATGATGCAGGCGCGAGACGTCCTCCGGGTCGTTGACTCCTTGCCGACTGCCGGCGCCTCTATCTGGCTGGACGGTGGCTGGGGCGCGGATGCCTTGGTGGGGGAACAGACCCGGGAACATGACGACCTCGACTGCGTCATCACGCTCTCCGACGCGCGATTGGCACGGGATGCCCTTGAAAACCTTGGCTTCACCGTAGCGCACGACGAGCGTCCTACCCGATTCGTGGTTCGCGACGCGGCCAACCGCCGCGTCGACTTCCACGCCGTCACGTTTGACGCCGGGGACGGAGCAACCCAGCAACTCCAGGATGGCAGCCTCCGCCCCTACCCTCCCGCCGGTTTCTCAGGCACGGGGCGAATAGGTGGTGTCCACGTTCCTTGTCTGACAGCAGCCGTACACGTCCTTCATCACCTTGGCTATGATCCCGACGAGCAGGACCATCACGATATGCGGTTGCTTGCCGATCGACTCGGTATTGAATTGCGGTTCCCGTACCGGACGGCATCCGAGAGCCGGGCAGGCTGCCGTGATCGACCTTGAATTGACGTTCTTGGCGATGAGAAGAGAATGTTGCCTCTCATATATGCTCACCGCGGTTCGTCCGCGCTCCATCCGGAAAACACCCTTCGCGCGTTCCGGCACGCGCTCGCCACTGGAGTCGATGGCATCGAGCTCGACGTGCACACAACGGGCGATGGCGTGCCGGTGGTGATCCATGACCGGAATGTCGAACGCACCACAGACGGCTGCGGTTATGTCGATGAAATTCGGTTGACGAGACTCAGGACTTTCGACGCTGGAGACGGCGAGCCAGTGCCGACACTCGCCGAGGTTCTCGAGCTTGTGGGCGCTACTGCTCACCTCGACATCGAGATCAAGGGGAGCCGCAGCGAGCGGGCCGTGCTCGATGTTCTTGCTCAATATCCGGAAACCAAGTGGGCGATCTCGTCATTTGACTGGGACACCCTGCGCACTGTGCGTCGATTGGATCCCGGGGCTGAACTCTGGCCGCTAGCCGAGCTCTTCGATGACGACCTCACCGCCGTCGCCGCCGAGCTCGGGGCTCCCGCCGTTGCGTTGTTCGCTGGAGCGTACACGCCGGACAGCGCCCGCGAATTGCGCATTGCTGGTCTGTGCGTCATGGTCTGGACGGTGAACGATGCGAGCGAAGCGCGACGCGTCCGTGATCTCGGCGCATTCGCGCTCTGCAGCGACGACCCAGGGCGTCTCATGGCATGGAAAGGACCGCGTTGAGGCGTGTCGACTGGGCTCGTTGCGGTAACTCTGCTGGCCGGAGGCATCACCCTGGTAGTCCTCGGCGCTGAGGCTTTCTTTGATGGTCTTCTCAGCACCGCCAAACGGGTGCGAGTTTCCACCTTTTTCTTGACGGTTCTCGTCTCCGGGCTCGAGGTTGAGAACATCGCGGCGGGTCTGGCGGCCAATCTCGCGGGATTTCCAGGAGCTGCCGCCGGTACATTTCTCGGTGGCACGACCTTCATCGCCCTAGCTGTCGCGGGCGCAGGCGCAATCCTCGTCCCGTATCGGGTCCGTCTCTCGCGCTCATTTCTGTGGTGGACCGCCCTGGCCGGGACACCTCTCCTGCTCCTGGCACTGGACCGCACGCTCTCCCGCTTCGACGGGGTGATCCTGATCGCCTATTTCTGCGTAGCCATGTTCTCACTTCACCGGACTACCGGCGCGTTAGGCTCTAGCCACCCCGACGGAGACGGGGAGGTGGAGCGGAAGCGGCATCCGTGGGCCTGGCTGCTGGGTGGGCTAGCGGCCCTCACCGTTGGCGGGGAATTGCTGGGAAATGGCCTGCACGCGGTTGTCTCCAGATTCGGCGTCTCACCGACCCTCCTCGGCAACACGGCGATTGCCGCGTTGACCGAGGCAGAAGAGATCGGCCGTATCGCGGTTCCGGCACGTCGTGGCCGGCCGGACATGGCGGCGGCAAACATTGGCGGCACGGCGATCCATTTTCTGACACTCAACGCCGGAATCCTGGCAGTCGTGGTCCCGCTGCACCTGGACGATGCCACCATGCGCCTGCATCTCCCCGTTGCGGTCGCGGCACCCGCGCTCTTTTGCCTGATACTGCTTCTGCGCGGAGGCCTCGGCCGGCTCGAAGGAGCGCTCCTTTCGGCCTTTTATGGGGCATACATCGCGGTTGCTGTCGTAGGCACATAGGGCCAGGCAAGACGGAGAGGCGGATCGGTGTTGGATTGGATCGGGGAATGGGTAACCAGCGTCATCGAGACACTTGGCTACCCAGGTCTGACTGTGCTGGTAGCACTCGAAAACGTTTTCCCACCGATTCCTTCAGAAGTTATTCTGCCCCTGGCGGGATTCCTGACCGGGCAAAATCGCTTCTCGTTCTTTCTCGTCCTCATCGCCACGACCCTGGGCTCGCTGATTGGCGCGCTCGTCCTCTATGCCGTTGGTTTGGCTATCGGTCAGAGACGGGTCAATAGCTTGGTCGAGCGCTACGGCCAATGGGCCCTCCTCACTCCGGAAGACCTCACTCGGGCGGAAGACTGGTTCGACCGCTACGGACCGGTCGCGGTGTTTACCGGTCGTCTCTTTCCTGTCGTGCGATCGCTGGTGTCGATCCCCGCTGGCTATCGCCGGATGCCACTTGGGCAGTTCTTGCTCCTTACGAGCGGCGGGAGTGCGTTGTGGAACGGGGCCCTCGTCGGGTTGGGATGGGCCCTCGGCGAGAACTGGCACGTCATCGAGGAGTACGTTGGCTGGCTGCAGTACGTCGTCATCGCCGTCGTAGCGTTCCTCGTCGTGCGCTTCGTCTGGCAAAGACTCCGCGCGCGACGGGTCACCGGATCATAGAGCCGCGAATACAACCGGCACCCGGCAAAAGCATGAACCGCATCGCGGCCCTTTTCGCGGCGACTTCCCGTTCGGGCGCAATTCCCGCCCCGGGTTTTCAGCGCTTGATTACGGTGAAATGGTCGTCAGTTCGGTGATCTGGGGGTAGAGAGCCGCTGTTGAGATCACCTCATGGCCGTAATCAACACCCTTCTGGCGAGCCCAAACGAACTTTCGGACATTCAGGGGATACACGGCGACGTCCTTGAGGGTCTGGATATTCGCCTGCTTCCAGAGCTCCGCCTGTGTTTCCGGGTCGGTCTCGACCCGTGCTTGCTCGATGAGATCGTCAATCTGGTCGTAGTGAGCGAAGTTCGCGACGGGCTTAGCGCCCGTGACGACGGTAGAGTCAGAATGGAAGAACTGGGTCAAGTAGGCGTCCGCGTTCGGCCGGTATGCGATGTAGACCACAATCGGGTTCACGTCCTGCCGGATCTCCGACTGCATCGTCGCATGGTCGATGACGTTCACGTTGAGCGCGATCCCGATCTGAGCCAACTCAGCCTGGAGCACTTCGTAATTCCCTCTGTATGTCCGCATTTCCGAAGCGATCAGGTTCATCTCGAAACCGTCCGGGTAGCCGGCCTCGGCCAAGAGTTCCTTGGCCCTTTCGATGTCCTGCTCAAAGAGGACGCCTGCCGCCTCCGCCTCCTCCCTTGTCAGTCCGCCCGTCATGAATTGCGCGGGCACGACGGAATAGACGTTCTCCGCGACGGGTGCCCCGTAGAGGGCGAGATGCTCGTCGCGGCTGATCGCATAGGCGATCGCCTCACGTACCTGCAAATTATCGAGCGGGGCGGAGGTTACATTGAAACTGATGAAAGCCACTTCGCCGACGCCGAAGACGTCGACCGTCAAGTTGCCCTCACTGTTGATACGATCGACCCATTGTGCTTCATGAAGCCCCACGGCCGCGTCCAATTCACCTGAGAGAAGGCCGAGCTCACGACTCGATGCATCTGGCATGAAACGGGCGCTGACACCGCCGAGCTTTGGCGCCCCGCGGAAGTAGTCATCATGGGCAATGAGATTGACGCTGTTCTGCGGCGTGTACGTCTCGAACATGAATGGTCCCGTGCCGACCGGGTGGGTCTTGAATGCGTCGAGGCCCATCGCCTCGACGGCCCTGCTGCAGACGATGAAACCTCCGGCGTAGTCGGCAAGTTTTGGCAGAAACAGGACTTCGGAGAGTGGTGGATCCTGAGTGATTGCCACCGTGTAGTCGTCGACCTTCTCCACGGACATTCCCGTGTAATCCGCCGCGAATCCTGACGTCTCCGAATTCGCCGCCTTCTGCAAGGAATAGACGACGTCGTCTGAAGTCAGCTCGTACGCTTCCGTCTCGGGACCTGGGTGGCACATCACGCCCTGCCGCAAAGTGAAGGTCCAGACCTGCTTCCCGTCGACCATCTCCGGCTCGGGGATGGACTCGGCCAGATCTGGTTCGAGTTCGGCCAGGTTGCCGGGCTTGTAGCGGATCAACCCGTCAAAGACCATATCGACGATTGGACGATCTAGACCGCCCACCGCATAGTGGGGATCGAGTGATTGGATGTCCCCCGCATCTCCGGCGAAGCGGAGGATGGGCCGGTCAGCCCCCTCTTGCGCAACCGTCCCGCCTGCGAGCAACGGCAAGATCGTGATTGCTAGGATGAGAGCGACCAGTGATACGTGCCGAGCATTCATCGCGATGTCTCCTACTACTCTCGCCCGAAAAACGTCTTGAGCCACTTGCACGATTCGATGCTTGCGCCTATC
>JAHWJF010000235.1 GCA_019348515.1 Chloroflexota bacterium
TGGCAGCCGCGCGGCGGCGAGCGGCGCGACCTGCCGGTGGAGGAGCTCGACGGCGACGTGACGCCGCTTGCTTGGGCGTTGGACGGCAACCGCCTGCTGCTGCTGCAAACGAGTCGCGCCCAGCACCGGCTCTGGATCTACGACGTCGCTCAGGATGCCCTCCACGCGCTCGATCATCCACCGGGATACTATGGCTCGAGTGCCAACTTCGGCCCCGAGGGGGAGATCTTCGCCGATTGGGAGGACGCCACCCACCCCACACGGGTGATCGCCCTCGATCCCGAAACGGGTGCGTTCCACCGCACGGTGCTGGATGCCGGGAACGCCCCGCCCAGCCGGCCTCTGCGCTCGGTCACCTTTCCGTCGACCGGTGGCCATGAGATCCAGGGATGGCTGGGGGTGCCGGAGGGCACGGGACCGTTTCCGACGATCCTCTACACCCACGGCGGTCCCGAAAGTGTCCAGACGGAAGAGTTCTCGCCTGAGGCCCAGGCGTGGCTGGACCACGGCTTTGCGTGGCTTTCGATCAACTATCGGGGGTCGACGACCTTTGGCCGCGAGTTCCGTCAACAGATCTGGGGGGATCTCGGGCACTGGGAGCTGGAAGACATGGTCGCCGCTCGCGATTGGCTGGTTCACGAGGGAATCGCCCACCCGGACCAGATCTTCCCCAGCGGCTGGTCCTATGGCGGGTACTTGACGCTGCTAGCGCTCGGCCGTCGTCCGGAGTTGTGGGCCGGAGGGATGGCCGGGGTGGCGGTCGCGGACTGGGCGCTCCTCTTTGAGGACTCCTCCGAGACGCTGAAAGGGTACTGCGCCGCGATGTTCGGGGGCACGCCGGAGGAAAAGCCGGCGCAATATGCCGCCAGCTCCCCCATCGCCGATGTCGAGCGGATCCAGGCCCCGCTGCTCATCATCCAGGGTCGCAACGATTCGCGCACCCCGGCGCGTCCGGTCGAGGTCTACGTCGAGCGGCTGCGCGCCCTTGGCAAGGCGGTCGAGGTCGAGTGGTTCGATGCCGGTCACCTGGGTGCCTTCGCCGATATGGACCTGGCGATCGCCCACCAGGAGCGGATGCTGCGGTTCGCGCAAGCAGTCCTCGATGGAACAGGGCCTCAGTCGCGCGACCGAGATGAACCAGCTGCGCTCTCTCAGCACGGGCCGCTGAATTGTTAGCAATTCCGACGCGGAAATTCCGCTGACGGTCTCCCCGGTGCTCCTTCGTCATGACAGCGACGATGCCGTCGAGCTGCGGCGGGATGTGCGGCGCTCGCCGCGGCGCTCGACCCCGAGTTTGTGACGCGACTCGACGATGTTGCGTTCTTGAAAAGCTCTCAACGGATCGAGCAGGTTGGTCCCCTGTGACTTTGAGGCTCTTGACACTCCGTCTGCGCCCGATAGGCTGGGGTACATGGAGACTCGGCTGATCGACTCGCAACGGTCACCACAACCCGCCTTCCTGTTCCTCCCCGCACTGATTGCCTCTTCGGTGATCTCTGCCGCCGTGCCGTTCTCAGCACAGGCTGCCCCGGCCGGCGGTTCGTGGTATCCCGGCGATGGCGGCGTCGTGCTCTATCAGGAAGCCGTTCCCGAGCCGGTAACCGAAGAATGGGTTGACCCTGCCGCATCCAACGGTTACGTGGAGCCCGCCCCCGTTGAACCGCTGCTCGATCCCACCATGAGAAAGGTTGGGGGGGATGAGACGGCCTCCGGGTCATGGGTCGAGCCGGCCCCGGTAGCCGCTGTCCCAGTCGATCCGGCTCCGAGCATCGCGCCGGCGCCCGTCGACGCCAGCATGTCTGGCGCAACCGAGCCGTGGGGACAGCCGGTCGCGACGGCATACATCACGGGCACAAGTGGCGAGGGCGCGGCGTGCCACGTCGCCCCGGAGCACGCAACCGGGACGCTCGCCCTGCTCGGCGAGGGCCAGCCGGTCGAGGTTCGTGGTGAAGCCGTCGGGGAGTGGCAGCCCGTGAACTGCGCGGGCGCCGGCGGCTACGTCCACACCTCTCTGCTCTCGTGGACACCAATGCCAGTGCCGGCCGTGGTCGGTGTCGGCGGACAACAGGAACTCGCGACTGGTGCGAGCGCGGCTGGAGGCGAGCAGATCGTCAGCTTCGCCATGGAGTTCCAGGGCTATCCCTACATCTATGCCGGGGAGGGTCCGTATGCCTTCGACTGCTCGGGGTTCACGATGTTCGTGATCAACAACACCCTGGGCACACCCATCCCTCACGACATGGTTGTCCAGTACGAGATGGGGCAGCAGGTCAGCCGGGAGGCGCTGCAGCCTGGTGATCTCGTCTTCTTCGCCAACACGTTTCGCCCGGGGATGTCTCATAACGGCATCTACATCGGCGGCGGGCAGTTCATCCACGCTGAGAGAGAAGCGAGCGGGGTTACGATCAGCGACCTCAATTCTGACTACTACAGCTCGCGCTGGTATGGCGCCGTGCGATTTCCCTAGCGGGCAGATGACGACCTGAACGAACCGCGGTGCTCCCCGATGTATCGCGGTTGACGCGTCTTCGATACACTCAGGCTCGCCCTGCGTCGAACGCCGTTCCCACCCCGGTCTCTATGCCGGCCGCCGTTGTACGACTTCGGCCGCCGCGTGAGTGCCACGCGGCGGCCCCGCGGCGACCGGCTGAGTGGGTGGCCGGTTGCCCTTGGAAGCCTGTCGCCCGGCCCGTCATGTCGGTGCATGGCGTACCGTGCCTCGACTTCGTCACCGGTTTCCCGATGTTCATGTCCATCAACTCAGAACGTGCAGAAGCATTCGCCCCCTACGCACTCCTTCTCGGCGATGTTCCAAACTCCGCACGGCCCGGAGCAGGGGATATTGCAGCCACCGCAATGCGCCGGGTCCGACTGGAGGTTCGTCTCACACCCATTGGGGATGGTGCTGTCGTAGGTGCCCCAGCCGGTGTGACAGATCAGCGCGCAGGTGCCTCCCAAGCAGCTCCCCGTCGCGTTCGCGCCCGTGCAGGAAGTTGAGATCCATGGCAGACCCTCGGTTCTCGTGGCGCAGCGTGACGCGCTCCGAGCATGGCAGGGCCAGCCTGTTCCGGCATCCTCTGAACTCTGTCGATGGCTATGGAGTTGTGGCGATTCGCCGCGTGGTGCTCGCCACCGGCGTCGGGTCGCGGAGGGAGCGGGTGGGGTATTGACACAATTCGGTGGCATGCCCCATGCGGTGGAGATCACGCTGGCGGGTCGTCCCGCCCTACGGCTCAGGGAAAGGATGCTTTCTATGCTCAATCACAGGCTCCGACGATGGGGCGTCGGTCTAGTCGCCGGACTCGTGGCGTGCGGAGTGCTCGGCTCATCACCGGCGAACGCCCAACCGGGTCCGATCATCATCCCGCCAATCTCCCCCGTCGTGGTCGGGATCACGCCCGGCATCCCCTCACTGGTCGTGGGGATTCCCGGGAACAGCGGGGTCAATAGCAGGGCCGGGATCACGTGGTCCACGAGTGGACGAGCGGACGTTGACATCGATGTGGACCGGCATCATGGTCAGGCCCTCGTCCGCTAGGACCGGAGGCGGGTCGGATGGAATGACGGGGGCTGAATGACGGGGGCTGGAAGGTGCAGCCCCCGTCACCGGAATGTGTGACCGAGCGGCGCCCCGAGAAACCGTCCCAAATGCGGATACTGGGGATCTCCCGCACGACCTCGCTTTGGGGGTACTCCTCAGGCTCTCCAATAAACCGAGCCTGCTCTGCCCCCCCTCGGGCCTGCTGCTCGCAAGGCGTCCATGCCTGGCAATTGTGGACGGCGTTCTGGCCCTGACGCTGCTTCAGTTTCGACGGTTGGGCGGGGCTCGTCCTGGCGGGGCAGTTGCCGCTCCATGCGGACTCACAGACGATGCCGACACAGTTGGAGTTGATGCAATCTCCTTCCGTGTTGCAGGGTTTGCCGTCGGCGCTGGCGAGACGGGTGCCGGGGAATAGGCAGGTGCCGTCGAGCATAGGGCACTGGCATGAACCGCTACAACAGTCTGCCGGGAAGCGGCATGAACTGCCGTTCTGACGGCCTGGTGGAGGGGAGCACACGCCGCCGATAGCTCGTGGGTGTCTTGCGGATGGGGAAGCTGTCGATTCGCGTTTGACAGTGCTGGACGGGGCGGTAACGTAGAAGGCACGGCTACGGTAGTCCCGCCTCATCGCTTTCCGTCAGGAGTCTCCTGGTGGATGTACTTACGCTCCTGCTCTTCGGTGTCGGCCTGGTGCTGCTGGTCGTTGGCGCCAACCAGATGGTGCGGGGAGCGAGTGGCTTGGCCGCCGCTGTTGGCATCTCCCCGCTCGTCATCGGATTGACCGTCGTTGCCCTCGGCACCAGTTCACCGGAGCTGGCGGTGACGGTGCAAGCGAGTTGGGCGGGACGCGCCGGAGTTGGCCTCGGCAACGTCGTCGGCAGCAACGTCTTCAACGTCCTGGTTGTCCTCGGCGCCTCGGCGCTCATGGCGCCCCTTCTTGTCTCCAAGGAGCTCATCCGGCGAGATGGTCCGGTTATGGTCGCCACCTCTGTGCTGTTGCTGCTCCTCGCTCTCGACCGCGAACTCACCCGCCTTGACGCCGCTCTCCTGGTAGCCATTCTTATCGGCTACACCGGCTACCTCATCTGGCGCACCCGCCAGGATCCCCCTCCCCAAGAGGAGGACGAACCGGACCGCAGCCCGTGGCCGCTGCAGGTCGTGCGCGTCGTTGGCGGAGTAGCGCTGCTCGTCCTCGGTGCCCGATGGCTGGTCGGTGGGGCGGTCGCCGTGGCCGAGGCGGTCGGGCTGTCGGAGGTGGTCATCGGCCTGACGGTGGTGGCGATCGGCACCTCATTGCCGGAGGTAGCCACCACGCTGGCGGCCACCTTCCGCGGGCAGCGCGACATCGCGGTCGGCAACGTGGTCGGCAGCAACATCTACAACCTGTTGGCTGTCCTGGGCCTGGCCGCCCTGGTGAGTCCGGCACCGATCCCCGTCCCCTCCTCGGCCGTGCAGTTCGACGTGCCGGTAGCGGTCGGTGTGGCCGGCGCGTGTCTGCTCAGCTTCCTGGTTGGCTATGACGTGACCCGCTGGGAAGGTGCGCTCTTTCTCGGCGCATATCTGGCCTACACGACCTACCTCATCCTCGAGGCCATCAACCACCCCGCACTGCCCACCTACCGCTCTGTGCTTCTCCCGCTGGTTGCTGGTGGCCTTGTGATTCTGCTGGCGCGCGCCGTGCGGTTCTGGTGGAGGCGACGGCAAGACGTGAGCGGCTCCGCGTCTGGCGGTAGCTGAGGTCACGAGATCCTTCGTGGTCGACCAGCGTGTGTCGTGATCCAGGCGGACATCATCGTGGCGGTGGGAGCGTCGCCCGGAGGATGCCATAGCCGATGGCGCCGGCGACGACCGAGCCGACCAGGATCCCGACCCGCGCGGCATCTCCAAGCGGGTCAGCCCCAAAGGCGAGATCGGCGACGAAGAGGGAGATCGTGAAGCCGATCCCGCCGAGCCAGGCCACGCCGACGATCTGAGACCACGTGATCACGGGAGGGAGTAGCGCCACCCCGAGCCGGACTGCGAGCCAGGAAAACAGGGTGATCCCCAGCGGCTTGCCCACCACCAGCCCCACGACCACCCCCCAGGTCACGGGGGTGGTCAGCAACTCGCTAAATCCGCTTCCCAAGGGAACCCCCGCGTTGGCGAAGGCGAAGAGCGGCAAGATGGCGTAGGCGATCCAGGGATTGAGCTGGTGCTGGAAATGGGTCAAGGGGGTCTCCACCTCCTTGCAGAGCTGTTCCAGCGTTTCCGTGGCATGCTGCTGGGGTTCGTTGCTGAGCATGCTCGGCGTGACGAAGCAGGCCGCCTCGAAATCCTCGAGCGCCTTCTGCGCGCGGACGAGGAATTCGCTCGGGTTGATCCAGGAGCGGGCGGGCACGGTCATGGCCACCAGCACCCCGGCGATCGT
>JAHWJF010000236.1 GCA_019348515.1 Chloroflexota bacterium
GGCGTTCGCGGCGCACGAGCCCGTCGCGCCGGATGTCGTCACGCACGTGCGATCACTGGTGACCGGGGTGGAGCAGCACCGCGACGAGCTCGACCCGGTCATCGCTGGCGCGGCGCCCGCCCGCGACCTCGCCGAGCAAGCCGCAATTGAGCGGAATGTCTTGCGGTTGGCGGTGTATGAACTGCTCAAAGCGCCTGATGTCCCGCCAAAGGTCGTCATCAACGAGGGTGTTGAGCTCGCCAAACGGTTCGGCGGCGAGAATTCCGGGAGATTCATCAACGGCGTGCTGCGCACGGTCCTCGAGAGGTACCCACGGCCAGACGAGAAACCCGCGGCGAAGCAGGGCGGGTAGATTCCGCCGTTCAGCCGCCTCCAGAAGAGGATCGTGACGAGAAGGTGAGCATCACGGGCATCGCTTTCTCTTCTCGACTCCTCGACTCGTCGCGTGGTCTGCTCGCAGGTGAGCGTGTATCATCGCGGCGGTCAGGTCCGAACGGCTTGAGGCGCGTTCTTTTGCGGTTTTCGCTGATGGCGCCTGTGTGGCGTAACCTGCCGAGGGACCTGGGGGAAGGGTCTCCGTTGAACCAGAGCGCTTGCGATGCGGCGCATGGTGGGGAGGATCGAGGATGGCTACGACTTTTGAGCGTGTTCGCGTCATTGTCGCTGACAGGCTCGGCGTAGACGAAGACAAGGTTGCGATGGACTCCGAGTTCATCGGCGATCTCAATGCCGATTCGCTGGACCTCGTCGAAGTCATCATGGCGATGGAGCAGGAGTTCGATCTCGAGATCAAGGACGAGGATGCCGAGAATATCCGCACCGTCTCCGATGCGGTGCAATATATTGACGAGCACGGTGGGTAGCGTGCGGTCCGCGGTGGGGGGCGGATAGCCGCATTGGTGGCCGCTCAGGGTGACGCGTTGCGCACCTGTGACGGTCTCGGCCGCCGCCCGCGCACACCGACTGGAGAGTGCCATTCATGGCCCGCGCACTGAAACCGCCCAAACTGAAGAAGATTCCTGTCAAGCTTCCGGCCAAGCTGCCGTCGCGACCGCGTCTGCCGGATCCGAACGAGCCCGATACGTTCGAGGAGATGACGCTCCTCGAGCATATGGAGGAGTTGCGCGACCGGATCGTCAAGAGCGTCATTGCGATCGGCGTCGCCTTCGTCGCCGGCATCTTCCTGGCCGGACCGCTGCTCAAGCGTCTCCAGATTGAAGCCAATGCCATTGAAGGCTTCGACGTCGTCAGCCCGACCGATCCGATCACGCTCTATTTCAAGATCGCGCTATACATCGCCATCGGCATCGCCCTGCCCGTGTTGATGTGGCAGTTGGTCGGGTTCCTGGTGCCAGGGCTGACCAAGAAAGAGAAGCGCCTCCTCTATCTCTCGATGCCGTTCGTCGTCCTGTTGTTCCTGCTTGGGGTGGCGTACGCCTTCTTCTTTGCCGCACCGCGGGCCCTGATGTTCCTCTCCGGGTTCATGAGCGACCTGTTTGAGTGGACGCCAGAGGGGAGTTCGGTCATCACCTTCTTCCTGACGCTCATGCTCGGGCTGGGACTGGCCTTCCAGTTGCCGGTGGTGATGTTCATCCTGGCCAAGCTCGGCGTTGCCAGCCCACGGAAAATGCGCGACTTTCGAAAGTACGCGGTCCTGATCCTGCTGATCCTCTCGGCGATCATCACGCCATCGACCGATCCGTTCAATATGGCGATCGTCTTCTTTCCATTGTTTTTGCTCTACGAGGCGGGCATCCTCGTCGCTCGGATTTTTGCCCGCCAACCGGTGGAGAGACCGGCGGCCAGTTGAACGTGCTCGAGTTGATCGTCCATGAGTTCCGGCGCGCCAGGGTCTGGCGCGCCGGACGCGCGTTCGGGTCTGGCCGAGGAATGTAACGTGGCTCTCGATATCGTCCTGCTTTTCATCCTCTTCTTGCTCAACGGCGTCTTCGCCATGTCCGAGCTGGCAATCGCCTCCTCACGCAAGACGCGGCTCCAGCAATGGGCCGATGAAGGCAATCCTCAGGCGGCGGCGGCGCTTCGCCTTTCTGAGCATCCAAATCGGTTTCTCGCCACCGTCCAGATCGGTATCACGTTGATCGGCATCGTGACCGGGTTCTACGGCGGCGCCACGCTCTCAGAGCCGGTAGCCCATCAGCTCCTACGCATTCCCGCCCTTGCACCGTATAGCCAAACGATCGCGGTGATAGTGGTCGTTGGATCGGTTACCTATCTCTCGCTGCTCGTTGGTGAGCTGGTGCCGAAGCGCCTGGCGCTGCAAAGCCCGGAGCGCATCGCCATGCTGGTTGCCCCGCCGATGAACGTCCTGTCCAGAGTTGCGGCTCCTATCGTCACCGTTCTTGGCGCGTCATCTGAGTTGATTCTGCGCTTGCTGGGCGTACGCCATGTTGGAGATCCACCGATCACGGAAGAAGAGATCGAGCTGCTGCTGCAAGAAGGCACCGCGGCCGGGGTCTTTGATCCAGCAGAGCACGAGATGGTGGAAGGGATCTTCGATCTTGGGGATCGCGAGGCCCGCGAGCTGATGACTCCCCGCTACCGGCTCGTTGCGCTCGATGTCGACGATCCTCTCGAGGATAGCCTCCGCAAAATGGCCGAATCGCCCCACCAGGTCTTCCCAGTCTATGAGGGCGATCTCGATCGGCTGCTTGGTATGGCGCCGGTCAAGTCGCTGTGGGCCGCATCCCTCGGCGGCGAACCCCTCGACATCCGCGCGTTGACGGAGCCGGCCTTGATCGTGCCCGAGTCGATGCCGGCGTTCGAGGTGCTGGAGCGCTTCCGGGACCGTTCTAGCTACGCGGCAATGGTGGTTGACGAATATGGGGGGATCCAGGGCCTGGTCACCCTGAGCGACCTCATGGAAGCCATTACCGGTGATCTGGCGGTGTCGCAAGAGCGGAGCGGAGAGGTGGTGCGCCGGGCAGACGGATCGTGGCTCTTCGATGGCGCTCTGCCGGTCCATGAAGTGCGTGACGTGCTCGAGATCGACGACCCACTGCCAGGTGAGGAGGACGGCGACTTCGAGACGTTGGGCGGGTTCTTGATGTCGCGTCTGGAGCGCATTCCGGACGTTGGCGACATGACCGACTGGAACGGGCACCGCTTTGAGGTCATCGACATGGATGGCCGTCGTGTCGATCGGGTGCTGGTGACGATGGATGCGGGCGGATTTGAGTCGAACGCTGGCTCAGCGGTCTGACAAGATGTCCCGTAAACGCTCCTCGGGCGCGGGGTGGACGCGGACAGTCCGCTCGTTGCGGTAGGTCACCATCCCAGGTCTGGACCCTTTGATCTTGCGCACATGGCGTCGTCTTGCGACGTCGACTTCAACGGCCCCACTCTCCCTCGCAGCGCTGTACCACGCGGCAAGTGCGGCTGCCGCTTCGACCGTCGCGGCGTCTTCAGTGCTGTCTGGAGATCGCCAGCGGATCACCACGTGCGAGCCGCCGACACCACGGGCATGGAGCCATGTATCGTCCGGCCCCGCGATGTCGAAGGTGACCAGCTCGTTCTGGGGGCCACTGCGGCCGACGTAGATGCTGTTCCCGTGGGCGTCCACGAGTGCTCGCGGCCGGCGCAACGCCGCTTTCCGCTTTGGCCGTGGTCTCTCCTCCGGCACTCCCTGCTCAGACCATTCCGCTCCTAGCGCCTCCAGCTCCGAGAATCCCGGCGCTTGCTCGATCAGGGTAGCCAACTGATCGAGGTAGGCGATCTCCGCGCGGCTGGCCTCTGCCAGTTCCGGCAGTTGCCGTTCCGCGCTCTGCGCCTTGCGATAACGCTCGAAGTAGGACTGGGCATTCTCGTTTGGTGAAAGGTTGGGATCGAGCGGGATCGTTTCGCCGTCGACGACGAGCGACGTCTGACCGGGCTCGATCTGCCAGAGGTAGGCATAGATGAGCTCTCCCCGTTTGCGAAGCCGGTCGGCCTCGGCGGCTCGCGTTGATTCGTGGGCGAGTGCCGCCAGCCGCCGCTCCACGTTCTCCCGCGCTGCCGTGACCGAGTCGAGGAGACGCTGCCGGCGTTGCGCATGCCTCGCTGGGCTGGGGCGCGCGATGGCCGTCTCTGCCAGCGCCAGCGCCTCCGACATGCTTTCGAGCGAGGTCTCCTCGTACTGTGCGGCAAGGTGGAGCATGAGAACCGGCGAGCAGGCGACGATCTCGCCCGGATCGGCTTGGCCCGGTTCACGATAGATCGTGGGTCTCCAGGTCGTTGTCTGCAGGGGCGCGAGCAACGCCAGCGTTTCGCGCGCCAGTGAGTCCGCCATCTCCGCGCGTACGTCGCCGGCGCGCGCGTCGCTTGCTCCGGTAACCCGGAACACGACCTCGCGGGCCATAGCCGGGCTCACGCCGCGATACGAGCTGACGAGCGAGCGGGAGAGTTCTGCCTCGGGTGGCAAGCTCGCCAGAAGCCACGCGGCATTCGCCGGCGTGATAGCGCGCGGATCGAGACGATCGGGAGGCGGCGGTGGACTATAGGGCAAGCGGGGCAGCACCTGCCGTACCCTGCTCATATCTGGTGTCACCCGTTTGGCGCTCTCCATGATGCGGCCGTCATCATCGACGAGGATCAGATTCGAATGCCGCCCCATGAGCTCGACGTAAAGGGCGACGTGCCGCAACTCCACCCCTTCATGCTCTTCATCAACTTCGCCAAGTTCGCCAAGTTCGCCAAGTTCAACCAGGGTGTCGGACGTTTCTACAGCGGGCGTCCGCGTTTTGAGGGGCATCTGACGCTTGGCTATACTGAGGCGCACCAGTCGTTCCAGTGGCGGCTGGTCGATGCCGAGGATGACGCCGCCGCGCACGTGTTTGCGGAGGAGGAGCCCAAACGGCGTGATCAGGGCTGAATCGAGCGACGGCATGTCGGGGGCGAGACGAAGGCGTGGATTGCGGTCGTCCGAGCTGGCGATCAAGTAGTGTCGCTGCCCGCCAGCGTAGATCTCCGCACCGATCGTGCGTGGATCGAGTAGGCCGAGTCGCTGAATTCGGCCGTTCCCGACTGTTGCATTCAGCTCGTCGGTGACTGCCGCAATGGTAAGAATGTCATACGCATCGGGCACAGAAGACTCTTTCGTGAATCGGCCCCCGTGGCCCGGAAAGTAGATGCGAGTGACGAAGACCGGGTCTGAGCGGAGCGCCGTCGTCGAGTTGGAGCCAGGTGAGCGAACCGGCGACGACCCACAACCAGAGCGGCAGGCCGTGAGTATGAAGCCGGGCGCGGGCGATCATCTCGGCGAGGACGCCGATGATCTGATCGGCGACCTGCGGGCGCGGCGCCGGCCGCGCGTATTTATCATCTCCGGGCCGTCTGGAGTCGGCAAGGATGCCGTTATCGAACAGCTCCGGGAGCGCTACCCGGAAGCGTTCTTTGCGGTCACGGCAACGACCCGGGAGCGCCGCCCCGGCGAGATCGACGGCGTGCATTACTTCTTCCTTGGTGAGGACGATTTCCGCCAGCGACTTGCCGAGGGGGAGTTTCTCGAGTCGGCCACGGTCTACGGCAACCTCTATGGCGTGCTCAAGGGGCCGGTGCGCGCGGCATTGGCACGGGGCCAGGACGTCTTCCTCAAAGTCGATGTGCAAGGTGCGGCCGAGATCGAGCGCATCATCCCCATGGCCGTGTCGATCTTTCTGTCACCGGAGTCGGGGGCGACGCTGTTGCAGCGACTGAAACACCGTAAGACCGACGAACCGGCTGCATTGATGACCCGCTTCGCGACCGCGACTCGCGAGTTGTCTGCCGCACGCAGCTTCGACTACGTCGTGTTCAACAAGCAGGACCGGCTCGAGGACGCGTTGAACGAGATAGCCGCGGTGGTCCGAGCCGAGTCCTGCCGCGCGAATCAGACGGAGATCCACCTTTAGCCAGCACTCAGTCAGCGGCTTCGACCGGACCTTCGACTGTCTGATCCTCCGGAACCTGGACG
>JAHWJF010000237.1:0-2387 GCA_019348515.1 Chloroflexota bacterium
GCAGCTGCTCCATGGCGGTGATACTCACCTTGCCGGCGCCGCAGACGGTCACCACGGGCGCATCCTTGGTAATGGCCGCGTCGGCAAGCGCATGGGGATCGCCGGCTTTGAGGGCTTCGTAGGCGTCGATGTGACGGCTGCCCGGAATAACCCACTCCGCGCGATCCGCGGCCGGGCGGATGTCCAGCACCGTCACCGGTTGCTGGTCGGCGAGCATCGCTCGCAGCTCGTCGATCGTAACGGTCGAACAAGATGGGTGGAGTGTCACGAGATTTCCGCTCCTGCCGATCGTTTCATCAAGAGACCAGCATGTTTGCTAGCGCGGCTTGCGCGCCCGAATATCGACACCCTGCGTCCCAAAGGCCGCGGCGCTCGAAGCGGCGGGGGCATCGGAAAACGTGTCGTAGCGATGGGAGGAGAAATCGACCGCTGTAAATCCGGCGGCTTCGAGCAGCAGGCGCAGCTCTCCTTCCAGGAGAGCGCCGGCAATTCAGCCGGTCCAGAGACCGATGTCCTGTTTCGCACTGTCCGGCACCGCTTTCGCGACGATGATGTCGGCGATCTGCAACCGCCCGCCCGGCTTGAGCACGCGGAACGCCTCGGCAAGCACGGTTGCCTTGTCCGGGCAGAGGTTGATCACGCCGTTGGAGATGATTACGTCCGCCGTGGCATCGGCAACTGGCAATTCCTCGAGGTAGCTCTCGCGGAGTTCGACGTTGTTGAGGCCGAGCAGTTCGGCGTTTTGCCGGGCTTTGGCGAGCATCGCCGGCGTCATGTCGACGCCGATCACGCGCCCCGCCGGGCCCGCCATTTGCGCCGCCAGGACCGTGTCGAATCCGGCCCCGGAGCCGAGATCGACAACTGTCTCCCCGGGTTTCAGGTCGTCCCAAGAGAAGGGGTTGCCTACGCCCGCGAAGCTCTCCACCACCGGCTCGGGCAATTGGTCGATTCGCTCGGCCGGGTAGCCAAGTCGATCGGCGAGAAATCGCCCAGTGTGAAAGTGGAATCCCTTCAGGGGACAGGCCGCGACCTCGGCGTACTCCTCCTGGATCGCCGAGCGCAGCACGTCGACGTCGAGCAGCAATGGAGTTGTCATCGTTGTCCGTTCCTTTGTCTACCGATCGACCTCAACACGGTCCACTCGACGGTAGTCAGTCACTGGTATAAAGTCCAATACCACTGTTTGATAGTAATAATCAGCTTTGCGAATATCTGAAAAGAGGTTCGGCAATGATTGAGCGCCCCAGCCTGCACGCTCTCGCGGTCTTCCGCGCCGTCATCGAGCACGGAACGATGACGGCAGCTGCCGAGGCCGAAGGGATCAGTCAGCCCGCGATCTCGGCCCAGGTCAAGGTCCTGGAGCGCTACTACGGTACGGCGCTGCTCCAGCGCACCGGCCGCGGTGTGGCGCCGACGGCCACCGGGCAGGTTGTCGCCGACCATGCCAGGCGAATCCTGGCGTTGGCCGACGAGTTGGATCGCCTGGTGCACGATCTCGAGGGCCTGAAACATGGGCGGCTCGTCATCGGCGCCAGCAGCACCGTCGGCGAGCAATTCCTTCCGGCACACCTGGGCAGGTTCCATGCCGCCTATCCGGGTATCGCGCTGGAAGTTCAGATCGGCAACACCGGTGAGATCACTGCCGCGGTGGTCGCGCGAGAGCTCGACTTCGCCTTCGTCGGCCGCCCTCCGGAGGACGACCAGCTTATCGCCGAGCCGGTCTTTGCTGACCAGGTCGTCGCCTTTGTTGCCCCCGGCGACCCTCTGCTCCGCGACGTCCCCCTCTCTCCCGCGACGCTGTCGGGGCGTCAGTACGTCTTGCGTGAGCGTGGCTCCGCTACTCGCGATCTTGCCTTGCACTGCCTGGCCGCTGCCGGGTGCGAGCCGGCGCACGTTATCGAGCTCGGCAGCAACGAAGCGGTGAAGCGGGCGGTCGAGGCAGGATTGGGCATCGGGCTCCTCTCGACGCACGCTATCGAGGCGGAGCGACTTGCGGGCCTTCTGGCGGACCTCCCGATCACGGAGTGGGAATGCGGTCGATCGTTCTGGCTCATCCGGCGTCGGGATCGCGTGCTCACCAGGGCCGAGCAGGCGTTCCTGGCGCTCCTGCCCCGGTAAGTGACAGCGCGGCGTGAGTTCCGTCTGGGCCACGAGAGTGATCGTGGCGACGGTGAAGGTTGCACGATTGATATCCAGAAATTAGGATAGGAGCATATCGTTCGGAACGATTTCGACGAGCGACACGTTCAAGTATCGAACGAAGGAGTTCCCCGGCCGGTTCGGGTGCCGCCTCACCCGCCGGCCTCTACCTCAGGAATCCTCGCATCTTCCTCCGCTGATCCTCACCGGTGGCGAGCGCGGCGCCACCGGCAGCAACCCCTCATCCC
>JAHWJF010000237.1:2487-5932 GCA_019348515.1 Chloroflexota bacterium
GCTACGCTCGACAAGATCTTCGCCCACCTGGAGCGCGTGGCCCGGGAGGCGCCGCGCCCGTACCACCTGTTCGTCCTCTCCGATCATGGGCAGAGCCAGGGTGCGACCTTCCTGCAGAAATATGGTCTCTCGCTGGCTGACCTGACGCACCAGCTCATCACGAAGGCTGGCGCCAGGAAGGTCAACATGACGGAGCAGTTGCAGACCGACGAAGCGATAGGCCATGTGAACGTGGCGTTGAGCGAGGCGACGCGCGGCGAATCTCGGACCGCGGTCGCGCTGCGGCGGATCCTGAACCCCCGCATGTCCGATGACCGGGTCGAACTGGGGAAACCCGACGCCGTCACAATCAAGAGCTTCGATCCCGACGCCACGGACGTGGTCGTCCTGGCGTCCGGCAACCTTGGACTCATCTCCTTTCCCCAATGGAAGGAGCGGATGACCATCGAACAGCTCGACGCGGCGTTCCCACACCTGATCCCCGGCCTCGTCGACCACCCGGGCATCAGTCTCGCTCTGGTCCACTCCGAGGAGCGGGGGCCGCTGGCGATCGGCAAGACGGGCATTCACTTCCTGCGAGATGGGACGATCGACGGCGAAGACCCGCTCGTCCAGTTCGGGCCGCATGCAGCTCGGCATCTCCGGCGCGAGGCGGAGTTCCCGAACGTGCCGGATATCCTGGTCATCAGCACGGTCGATGCTGTGAGCGGCGAGGTGCCGGCGTTCGAGGAGTTGGTCGGGAGTCACGGCGGGCTGGGCGGCTCGCAGCGGGAGCCGTTCCTCCTGTACCCCGCTGCCTTCGACCCCGGCGATGCAGAGATCGTCGGCGCCGGCCATCTGCACAATGTGCTGAAAGGCTGGATCGAGCAGGAGCAAGGGGAGACGAGGAGTCGAGCTGTCGCGGAGGCGAGCAGTCGTGGCTGAAACGAGATTGGTGAGGACATCGTCTGCTACGCCTCTGCCGCGCCGGGGAACCGCCAACCGGGCCAACGCCGGGGCCGGCCCCTCCGTCGTCGACACCGCTGGTACACTCGCCCGCCGCGGAGTGGGGCTGTGCTGCACGGCGAGGCGATCGCGCAATGGCCCACTTGGGAGGGAGAGACGGGAACATGGGGAACGACCGGGTGGGCACCGGCTCGGGACGCGGTACGGCTCCGACCTTCTCGCGGCGCCGGGCGCTGCGAGGGCTCGCCGGGACGGCCCTTGCCGGCGCGGCGGGGCTGAGCGCACGACACGCGGGCGCGAGCTACGCCGCCCCCGATGAGTTCGCCGCCAAGGCGGTCTACCTCAACCCGACCATGGACGACGGGTACGATCTCGACCGCCTCCTCGGCCTGATCGACCGGACCGAGCTGAACGCCCTCGTCATCGACGTCAAAGAAGAGGGCGTCTACGTCGACACCGGGGTCGACCTCTTCCTCGAGGCCGGCACGGTCTTCCCCTACTACGACGTGGCGGCGGTCCTCGACGCCCTGCACGCCCACGACGTCTACGCCATCGCCCGCCTGGTCGTCTTCAAGGACACGCCGCTAGCCGAGGCCCGGCCGGACCTTGCCGTCGCCGACGCCGCGACCGGCGGCCCCTGGCGCGACATGAACGGGGTCGCCTGGGTCAATCCCTTCAGCGAGGAGATTTGGGCGGCGAACATCGGCCTCGCCGTGGAGCTGGTTGGGCTCGGCTTCGACGAGATCCAGTTCGACTACGTCCGCTTCCCGACCGATGGCGACCTGGAGGCGATGGACTTCGGGCGCGAGGTAACGGAGTCGGTGCGGGTCGAGACGATCGCCGGCTTCCTCGGCGCGGCCCGGACCAACCTGGCGGCGGGCGGGGCTAAGGTGGGGGCCGACGTCTTCGGTTTCACCCTGCTCCTCGATGACATCGGGATCGGCCAGAACGTCGGGCGCATCGCTGACGTCGTCGACTACGTCTGCCCGATGGTCTACCCCTCCCACTTCCCGAACGGGAGCATCGCCGTGGACGGCCATCCGAACGACTTCCCCTATGAGACGATCGCGATCAGCCTCGGCGCCGGCGCGGAAAAGGTCGCGGGGGCGATGGGCAAGCTCCGACCCTGGCTCCAGGACTTCTCGCTGCCGGGGATGAGCGACTATGGAGCGGCGGAGGTTCGCGCCCAGATCAACGCCGCCGAGGCGAACGGCGCTGCCGGCTGGATGATCTGGAACGCCGCCAGTGTCTACCACGAAGATGCGTTTGCCCCGGCCGGCTAAGCGGCAGTCGGGCGAGCGTCGCCGCACAGCGTCGGTAGGGGCGGAGCGGGCCCCCTCGAGGGATGTCCTCCCTGTCGTTCACGGCGGCGATCGGTCACGCTCAGGGAGCGATCGGCGTCCCCATCTCCTTCATGATCTCGTCCATCAGGAACTCCGGTAGCTCCGTATCTGCCTCGTTCACCCGCTGCATCCGTGCGCTGTCAACCGAGATGAAGGGGACTACGTAGGCGACCGGTCTGCGACTCGGTGGGAGATCCTGGCGCTCGACGACGTAGTAGTTCCCGTTGCGCGCGGTGACCAGGAGCAAGTCCGTATCCGGGAGCGTATCGCGCACCTCCTCCGCCAGCGTGAAGTCGACCTCGATGCTCGATTCCGCCTCTCCCGTCAGCAGCAGCTCGGCGTCGCGCGCCGCGCCGTTCGCGGTCGCGATCAGCGCATCCAGTAGGTAGAGCACGGCGAGCAGCCCAATGGGGATGATCTTTCGCTGGCGGATCTGGGAGATGATGTCCGCGCGGGGTCCGAAGCTGAGCCAGATGACATAGAAGAGCAGCAACGTCCCGGTGGTTCCCATCAAGCCCGCAACTTCTCCCAGGACCGAGCTGGCTCCGGTGATTCCGGCATCGATTCCGGCCTGTAGAGCGGCGGCCAGGAGCGGGGACACGATCAGGAGATTGACGATCAGCAGGAACAGGCGCCCAAACCGCCGATGTGCGCGGTCATACCAGGATCTCGCCCAACGCACGCGCGATGAGATGCTGCGATACAGCAAGTAGAAGAACAGCAAGGCAGACGGGTACTCGAGGAGGCTCCCGAGAACATGCGCCGACTGCAGGGCGATGAACGGAGGAGCAAGATCGAGCGAATTGACCTCGATCGACATCCGCCCGTAATAGGCATCGGTGTAGACGGACCCGACCAGATAGAGCCCGGTCGAGGTGGCCAGGGCAATGACCGCGGACTCGATGATGCGCTGAGCGGTGCCGAAGACCGGGCTCGGCCCATCCGGCGCGGTATCGGCCGCCGCGTCTTGCTCCATCGCCGCCGTGCTCATCCGAAGTCGGGAGTCGAAAGTTGGAAGTCGGGAGCTGAGGAGGCAAACAGATGAGACGCAGCCGTTCTCATAGCCAGCAGTTAAGACTCCCCATCACCCCATCACCCCATTACCCTAACACCCTTACACCCCGTCACCCATCGACCCGCTCCAGCTTGGCCAGGAC
>JAHWJF010000238.1 GCA_019348515.1 Chloroflexota bacterium
GACGGCAGGGGAGCGCCAGATCCAGATCGTCCCGACTGGCACAGCTATCGCCGATGCGGTCCTCGACACCCGGGTCGATCTCGCCGAGGGGGTCGCCTACGAGGTCGCCGCGCTCGGCGCCGTCGACGATCTCAGACTTCAGGTACTCCCTGTCGATACACGACCAATCGCGGAGAACACGTCACGTCTCCGCGTCGTGCACGCCTCTCCGGATGCACCGGCGATCGACCTGGCGCTTACCGGCGGCGATGTGGTAATCGAGGACGTGGAGAACCGTGAGGTTTCGGAGTACGAGGTCTTGCCTTCAAACACCTACGATTTGGAAGCGCGCATCGCCGGAACGACTGATCTCGCGCTGCCATTGCCGGGCACGGTCCTCATCCCAAACACTACGTATACCGTGTATGTGACCGGTTTGGTCGCGGAGGGGAGTTTGGGGGCGACCCTAGTACCGGTCTTTGTGGCTCCAGGGATCGCTGGAACAGCCGCAACCCCGATCCCTTAGCGGTCTGGTCTCCGGCCAGGACACAGCCAGAGGTGCAGCGGCGCCGGACGCTATAACGAGACCAACCGGGCGTCCAGGATTGCCTGGACGCCCGGTTGGCTTCTCAGCTCTCGATTGGCGCGCGCTCACATTCGGTATGCCAGAACCCTTCGCCATTCGTTAAATCTGCGGGAGCTCGATCCAATCCTCGGCAGGCACAGGCACCGGGTCGGTGGTTGGGATTTGCTCCACCGACGCCGTTGCGACACCGGCACTCTGGCTCGACTGGTAAAAGAACTGATCGCAGTCCCAGTTGCTCGGGATGCAGGTGCTCGAGAAGCTGTTATGACAGTGCTTCCACCCCGGCTGGCAGCAAATGCCGAACAGGCCGGTGCAGGTCTCCAAGCCACCAAGACCGGCGCCACCGTGACCACCGCAGCAGGTGTAACCATTGGCGAAACCGTAATTGCCGCAACACGTTGGGAAGTTGTGCGGCAAACAGACAGAAACGCCGTTGGACGTGCAACAACCCCAATCAGCAGGACAGGTCTGCCCTCCACACTGGTGTCCGAGGCCACCGCGGTTCCAGCAGCGGCCGCCCCAGCACGTCGAGTTACAGCAGTCCCAGTTTGACCAGCACTTCCCGCCAAAGCCGCGGCACTTGCGATTCTTCTTGTTCCAGTTTCGTCGGTTCTTGTTCTTCGCGTCGACGTCGTCCGCGAGCAGCCCACTCGCCGCGGCTACCTAGCCGCCGAGGACCAAGCCAAGCACGCCCCGCCGGGTTCCCATGGCATGCGGCCGGTGAATAACCACCGACAACCGATCGAACCGTGCCCCATCCATGACTGGGTCCTCCATCTTCCGGTACGTGGCCGCTGCTCATTTTTGATCGAGATGAGTCAATCTCAGAGGCGAGCGCGTGTGACGCTCCCGGCAAAACAACCTGGACACATCTACAACGCGTTCTGCCGGAAGATCGTGAAATTTCGCATGCCAAGCACGATAAGCATAGCCTAAAGAGCCCCGGAGGTTGACAATCTCGCGGCAATTGAGCCGAAGTAAGCCCCTTTTTCAGGTGTGTTCTACCGCGAATAGCCTGCAACCGGCTCCGGTACTGGGAAACAGCCAGGACAGGCATGTGAGGCCGCCCTCCGAAGCCGCAGAAAGCGGTCCGCTGTCTAGCCTCAGGCGAGCCCGCACTCCTCGGCGATCCGCCCGAGCTCATCTTCGATCTCGCTCAGTCGGGCGCTGGCGTCGTTGAACGTATTCATCCCTTCCGTCAACTCAAGAGCCACGTCATTGCCCAAGTCGTTGGCGCCAAGGATCTGTTCGAGCGCGCCGCTATAGGCGCGCAGCGTCGAGACGAGTGCCTTGCCAACCGCTTCGGCTTCCGCCGGGGGCTGATCCGCAAGTTGGGCCTCGGCCAGTTCCGCGTACTCGCCGACATGCGCCGCGAGACCCTCGAGATCCTCCAACATCGCGTCGTGGAGACTGATCTCGGCCGCACGGCCGAGGCGCTCCCGCGTGTCACCAAGCCAGCGTTCGAGCTCCGCGCAGCTTTCGTCCACGGACGCCGTGCTCGCGATCGGTGTGGCCCCATCATCGGCCGCGACCTCGAGATCAGCGAGTTGAAGGAGCTGAGCACTGACGGGACTGGTGTAGATTCCGGACAGCCCAACGCCGTCTGGAACCACGAATACGACCGCGCCAGAGAGGCGATCTCCTGGTGCAAGCTGTGCGTTCGTGATGTCCGGGACCAGTTCTGTTTCCTCCAGTCGGGTCACACTCGTCGAGCGCCAGAGATTGCCGTTCGCGTCGCGAAGGAGCAGCCCGTACGGCTCGACGAAAAATCGGCCGTCGCCGGTGTTCTCGTAGACCAGCGTCACCAGCACAAACCGGCCGTCCTCGGGAGGCGTCTGCGTGGGGTCGACGTCCTCGAACGGATCGACGACCTCGGTCACCGTCACCGACCCGGTTCCACCCTCGGAGTCGACGATCGAGACAGCCTCTCCCAGCGCGGGAGGTTCTTCGCCCGAGAGGTCTTGCAAAGGGATAATCCGGCTGATTTCGGGTTGGTAAAGGACCCGAACCGGTACGCGTCCCTCAGGCACGACGAAGCCGACCACCCCCGTGATCCGGCTGCCGGGCCCGAGAGTCTGGCTGGAGAGCTCGGGAACGAGCGCATCCTCCGCCAGGACCATGCTCGCCTGATTCCACAGGAACCCAGCATCGTCCTGCAGGACGATCGTATAGGGAGAGATGTCGAAGCGATTGCCGGCGTCCGCTTCGAACGCAACGTTGACCGCCACGTAGCGCCCGCCTTCCTCCGGTGGGTAGGCAGGATCGAATTCGGTGAAAGGATCGACAACGTTGGTGACCGTGATCGTCCCGACGGCAACGCCTTCTTCATCCGTGACCGGGACCGCGGTTCCGTTGCCGGACCCGCCCTCTTGCGCCACAACCGGCGATACCGCGAACATCGGCAGTCCTGCAACCAGGTGAGTGCACACAATGATCAGAGCCAACAGCACGCGAAAATGACGCATGGCAATTCCTCCAAGTCGGGTTAACCAAGCGCCGTCGCCCGCACCCGAAAACCGCCCGCGATCGAGAAGTGCCATATCAATGTACACCCATTCCGCACTCGGCGATAGGGCTGGACGCGTTACCCGTCGAGCAGTTCCACGCTGCGCGCGGCCCACTCCATGCTGGCCGGGGTGTTCGGGTCGAGCATCAGTTGGACGTGGCTGATGCCGGCTTCGGCGTAGCTTGCCAGATGCGCGGCGAGCTCCCGTGGCTCTCGAGGTTTGAGTCCGGGCTTCTCTTCGCTTGGCCGGCCGGTGGCAGTCGGAAGATCGACCAATAAGCTCACGGTCCGCTCCACAGTAGCCGGGTCGCGACCCGCCTCCTCCATTGCGGCATCGACCTTCTGCCGATCCTCTGCCAGTTCTTCGAGCGTCTGCCGAGCCCAAGCGTTCCAGATGTCGCCGTACGCGGCCAGCAGGCTCAGCATCCGCGGCGCGGTCGAACCGATCATGATCGGAGGCCCCTCCGGTCTCGGGCCGCGCGGTCGCAACTCGCAGTCCTTCGCGGAGTAGTACGTCCCCTCGAAATCGACGTGCCCCTTCCGCAGCAAGCCGTGGATGACGGCGATCGCCTCGGCAAACCGGCTGACACGGTGGTCGAAGGGGTAGCCAAAGGCGATGTACTCCGGCTCGTGCCACCCCGCGCCAAGACCGAGGACGAGTCGCCCGCCGGAAATCTCGTCGACGGTGTCGGCGATCTTGGCCAGCAAGGCAGGATTGCGAAATGACGTGCAGCTCACCAGCGGGCCGATCTCGACCCGCGATGTCACGGCGGCGAGCGCCGCGAGGAGGGACCAGCTCTCCCACGGTCCCTGCACCTCTTTGCTGGGAAAGCGATAGATCAGATGATCCGCGTTCCAGATCGAATCAAAACCAAGCTCTTCGGCCAATCGCGCCATGGCGGCGAGATCGCTCCAGCGGGCGGTATCCCCACCCATCTCCCGCTCGGTGTCGGGCAGGATGAGCCCGACCTTCAACGGCCGGATTCGAGAGACATCCACGGCATCAGCCTGGGACTCGCGTTCCTCGTCGGCAGTCATGGACGTCATCCCCTCCCCGCGATATTCGCAGCGTCAACGCGCGACTTGCGGTATCTCGTCCCGCGTGGTCAGGCCGTTCGCGGCCAGCGCGGCTTCCACAGATTCGAACCGAACCATCCGGCTCACTTTCCCGTCCTCAACGCGGAAGGAGGAGGCGATGGTGGCTGGCACGGTCATTCCACCCTCTGCCGTCCGCCATGTCGCGATCTGTTCGACGACAATAGTGTTCGGCCCGGCAAACCATCGCCCAGGCTCGAGATGAATGCCCGCGCGACCGACCCATTCGCGCAGGATCGAGCTTCCGGTCGCTGTCCCGCGCGGACCGCCGATCTCGATGTCCTCACAGGACAAGGCGACGAGTTCGTCCGCGTCACCTCGATTGACGGCGTCATGCCAAGCGCGAACAACGTCGAGCAAATCATTCACGACCATGTCCTCCCGAGGACCCATATGACTCACTCCACGTGTCGTCGCGTCGAGGATTCTAGAGACCAAAGGCTCCAGCTTCTTTAAGACGCGCCACTTCGGCGTCGTCGAAGCCGAGCTCTGTCAGCAGGTCCGCCTCGTCCGCGCCAAGCGCCGGAGACGCCCGGTATGTCGGGGTGAATCCCGAAACGCGTAGTGGCAGCCCGACACTACGCACCTCGCCGAGCCGGGGATGGTCGTAGGTTGCGAGCATGCCTCGCGCCTCCAGCTCCTCGGCCTGCAACGCACCGGAAAGGTCTCGCACAGGCGCGCAGGGCACCCTGCCTTTCAGCCGGGCAAGCCACTCCTCGGTGCGAAGCTCTCGGAAGCGTGCTGCCAAGCGATCCATCAGCGCTTGCCGGTGCTCGAGCCGCGCGGCGAAGGATGCAAAGCGGGGGTCCTCTCCCAAATCCGGCATCCCGATTGCCTGGACGAGCTCCCGGAAAAACTTCTCCTTGGCGCAGGCGATCGCGATGTGGCCGTCGGCGGTCGCGAAGAACTGGAATGGAACGATGCTCGGATGCGCCGAACGCGGCAGCCGCGTGGTCTCGATCCCCGCCGATAACCACCAGGTGGCCTGATAACTGAGCATGGCAAGTGCAGTGTCGAAGAGCGAGGTATCGACGTCGCGCCCGCGCCCGGTGAGGCGCGCGTCAAGCACTGCCGCGAGTAATCCACACGCGGCAACAAGTCCGGCGGTATAGTCCGCCATCGGTAATCCACTGCGGGCGGGGGGACTGCCAGGCTCTCCAGTGAGGCTCGCCCAGCCGGCTTCAGCCTGCACCAACGCGTCATACCCTGGCTCGCCGCCGCGCGGACCATCCCGGCCGTACGCCGAGAGCGATACGCAGACGATGGTGGGGTTAGCGTCAGCCAGTGCCGCGTACGTCAAGCCTAACCGGTGTGGCAGATCGCCGCGCAAATTATTGAAGACCGCGTCCGCAGTGGTGACGAGCCTGGCGAACACCTCCTGCCCCGCGGGATTCGTCAGATCGAGCGCGATGCTGTGTTTGCCTCGGTTGAACGCCTCGAAATAGAGGCTACTGCCGTCGGCGGCGCCGGGGGGGACACTTCGGCCCACATCCCCACCGGCTGCTGGATCCTCGACCTTGATCACATCAGCTCCGAGGTCAGCGAGCATGAGCGTGCCGAACGGTCCTGCGCCGAACTGCTCAACCGTGACCACTCGCAGCCCGGCCAACGGAGCGCCTCTATCCTGACGCGGCACGGGGTCGTTCATCGGTCGACTTCGTCTCCTCTGGCCCTTTCGGTTGCCAATCCGCTCTCGAACCTCACTATCATGCAGCAATCAGCGCCGTGCTGAATGTC
>JAHWJF010000239.1:0-1706 GCA_019348515.1 Chloroflexota bacterium
TATCGGTGTCGATACAGTGTTCATTGGTTCCTGCACCAATAGCCGGATCGAGGATTTGAGGCTCGCCGCATCTATCGTTGAAGGCCGAAAAGTGCCCTCGAGGGTACGGGCCATGGTTGTCCCGGGATCGATGCGCGTGCGGGCCCAGGCCGAGTCCGAGGGACTCGACCTCATCTTCAAGGACGCTGGTTTCGAGTGGCGCGCCGCGGGGTGCTCGATGTGCCTGGGGATGAACCCGGACAAACTGAGACCCGGCGAACGCTGCGCGTCGACCTCGAATCGCAATTTCGAGGGCCGGCAGGGTCCCGGCGGAAGGACACACCTCGTATCTCCTGCCGTAGCGGCGGCCACCGCGATTGTCGGAACATTCACCACACCTTCGGAATTGAGGTAATTGCATGGAACCAATCAGGGTCATTTCCGGGACGGCGGTCCCCCTGGATCGCTCTGACGTCGACACCGATCAGATCATTCCGGCATCCTGGTTGAAGCGTGTCGAACGCACGGGGTTCGGTGTCGGGCTCTTTTCCGCGTGGCGAGAGAACGACCCCGATTTCGTGCTCAATCGGCCCGAGTATGCGGGAGCCAGTATCCTGGTGGCGGGACCGAACTTCGGAATCGGGTCTTCCCGCGAGCACGCCGTCTGGGCACTCACCGATTACGGCTTCCGGGCCGTCGTCTCACCGCGATTTGGCGATATCTTCCGCAACAATGCAACCAAGACGGGCCTCGTGCCGGTCGTCGTTTCACCGCAGTTCTGCGAAGCGCTCCTACGGGGAGTGGAGGGTGATCCGGGACTCGTGATCACGATCGATATTGCCGAGCGGCGAGTTTCGGCGCCGGTTCCCGGACTTGAGAGCGACTTCCCACTCGATGAATTCACGCGACACCGGCTGCTGGAAGGACTGGACGACATCGGGCTCTCCCTCAAACACGCGGATAAGATATCCGCCTTTGAAGCCCGTCGGCCGGAGTGGATGCCGAGGGTTCTTCCGGGCTAACTCGATGGGTCGCTAACACGCACTCCGGACCGCGCGTAGTGCGATTACCCTGCCCGTCGCGGGGTGACCTGGTGTCACTTGGGGGGATTCGGCAGATGCCGAGGATCGTGGTGTTTCCGGGCGATGGGGTCGGTCCCGAAGTCGTTGCCGAGGCGCTCAAGGTTCTTGCCGCGGTTCAAAGGCGCTTTGACTGCCGCATTGACTTTGAACCTCTCGCAATTGGTGGCGACGCACTTGACCGCCACGGCGTTCCTCTTCGAGAGGAAGATATCGAAGCGACTCGCGATGCCGATGCGGCTCTTCTGGGCGCCGTGGGTGGCCCGACATGGGATGCTGTCGAGCCGTCCCTGCGGCCCGAGCGCGGACTCCTGCAGATCCGGAAAGCGCTGGGACTTTTCGCCAATCTTCGGCCCGTGACCGTCCTTCCGTCCCTCGTTGCCGCTTCTCCCTTGAGACCCGAGATCGTGGCCGAAGTGGATCTCCTGGTCGTGCGGGAATTAACTGGTGGAATCTACTTTGGCGAGCCATCGCGGCGTTGGTCCGATTCGGCGGGTCGGGCAGCTGTCGACACGCTGACGTATCGCGAGCAGGAAATCGAGCGGGTCGTGCGCCTTGCGTTTCAGTTTGCGAGTTCGCGTCGGGGACGGTTGGCGAGTGTCGACAAGTCGAATGTCCTCCAATCTTCACGGCTCTGGCGGGAGATCG
>JAHWJF010000239.1:1806-5900 GCA_019348515.1 Chloroflexota bacterium
CGGTTCGGTCTCTACGAGCCGATCCACGGGAGCGCGCCGGATATCGCCGGTAAGGGGCAGGCAAATCCAGCCGGGACAATTCTTTCGGCAGCCTTGATGATGCGTTGGTCGTTGGGGCTCGAGGACGCTGCGAACGCGATCGAACGCGCCGTCGCGGGCGCCATCACGGCCGGGGCGAGAACTCCCGATATAGCCGAGCCAGGGTTGCCAGCCGCGAGTACGGTGGAATTCGGGGATGAGGTCGCGCGGAGAGTCGAGTCGTCTTAGCGTATCGCGAGCTCAGCCTTCGAACGGGATCACGGCGTACGTTGTCAATTCTGGATACGGCTCGCGTGTGTCAAGCGTGACGATTTCGGCTTCGGTCACCATAAATTCGCCAAAAACCTCGTTCCGCCAGGGGCCGATCATCCGGCGCGCTTCTTCGTGAGGCGTCGTCCCGTCATAGTGCGCGATCGTGCAATGGGGCAAATAGGGATAGTCCGGAGCGCTCGGAATCGCGGCCAGGTCGAACAGCCGTTCGTGAAGCCCGAGGAGCCGGAGGCTGCCGCACGCATCGAGGAATACCGCATCCTGGAAGGAATTGGCGCCACCCAATCGGATGGTAAATGCGGTCATGCTCGAGACCGGCGCGGCAGCGGCTTGCGCGAACTCCTCCAAACGGTCAGCGCTCAGCTCGTCCGAGTACCGCGGAAGATCGACGACGAAGCCCAGCTCCTGAAGCATGATATGGAGAAAATGGTCGGGGTGGAGGCGCACACCTGACAACTCTGTCAGTTGGTCGCGTAAGCTCGTCAGCTTCGGATAAACCGCCTCGGCGGGAACCCGAATGATGCAGGCAGCATATGGCCCGGTCTGGGCGATCCATCGCGCGGTATCGTGGCGCCCATCTTCAATTGACCCGCTCTGCTGGAACGCATCCCAGACACGTTCGTAGGCGAAGGATAAGGTGTCCACGTCTCCCGGAACCTCTGCCTTCGTTACCGCTCGATGCGGATCACTCGAAGTCGCGTCTCTCCGTGTGGGGCGGCGGCGACCGCCTCTTCGCCGGGCCGGAGACCGAGAAGCGCCTTGCCGACCGGCGATTCGTTCGAAATCAGACCCTGGGTCGGTTTTGCTTCAATAGCTCCGACAATCGTATAGCGTTCCTCGTCGCCCTCAACATCGACCAGGACGGTCGAGCCGATGCGAACTTCGTCGCCGGCACTGCTGGCATCCGCGTCGATGACGTCAGCTTGGCGAACCAGCGCCTCGAGATCGGAGATGCGCTTCTCGGTCATTGCCTGATCGTGCTTCGCCGCGTCGTAACCGGCATTTTCTCGCAAGTCGCCATGCGACCTCGCCTCAGCAAGCGCGGCCACGATCGCGGGCCGGCGGACCTCCTTGAGTTCTTTGAGCTCAGCGTGCAGACGCTCGAGTCCCTCACGCGTTACTGGCACTTTTCTTGTCGTCACGAGAGATCTCCAGGTGAGAATGCGCGGTTGGCTCAAACGCGAAACCGTCGGGTGGCCGCTTGGTCAGCGCACCTCCATGGTGCATTCGATTTCGACTGGAATCTGGTTCGGAAGGGCCACAAATCCGACAGCGGAACGCGTATGCCTGCCCGCGTCGCCAAACACTTCGATGAGCAGATCAGAGCAGCCATTGATCACCCGCGGCTGGTCCTCGAAGTCCGGGGTGCAATTGACCATGCCGAGAACCTTCACAACACGAGTGACGCGATCGAGATCACCGAGTGCCGCCCTAGCCGTCGCCAGGATCTGGAGACCGACTTCGCGTGCGGCGGCGTACCCTTCATCGACCGACATCGTGCTACCGAGCTTGCCTCGCTGGGTCTCGTCGCCTGGTCCGGTTCCAGAGATGAAAAGCAGGTTGCCCGTTTGCACCCACCGCACGTAGCTCGCAATTGGCTGCACCGGTTCAGGAAGGGTTATCCCTAACTCTTTGATTCTCTGCTCCGCTCCCACGAATGTCCTTGCCTTTCAGTGCTTTCGGTCGCTCAAGCAGGTTTCGACCCGAGAACCTGTCCCATGCGAGCTGCCGCCTCTTCCAGCAGAGCATCGCTCGCGGCGAATGAGAGCCGCACATGTCCGTCTCCGGCAGCGCCGAACGCGATACCGGGAGTGACCGCGACGTGAGCCTCGCGCAGGAATAGTTCGGCGGCGGCCGTCGAGGACATACCAGTGCCCCGGATATCGACGAACGCGTAGAACGCACCTTCAACCAGCGGACAGTGAATGCCCGCAATGGCGTTCAAAGCCGCGGCGAGATCGCGCCGACGGTGATCCCACGCGGAAACCAGTTCGCCGATGAAGGCCTGAGGTCCGGTGAGGGCGACAATGCCGGCCTGCTGGACAAATGACGTTGCACAGGTGACGGAATGGCTGTGGACCTTTTCGATCTGCTGCAAATACGGTCGGGGTCCGGCCACATAGCCCAACCGCCAACCGGTCATCGCATACGCTTTCGAGAAACCGTTGAAGATGAGCGTCCGCTCGGCCATCCCAGGCAGGGTCGCGATGCTGGTGTGCCGCTGCCCATCGTAAAGAATCTTCTCGTACATCTCGTCCGAGAAGATCAGAAGATCCCGTTCCTGCGCAAACTCTGCAATAGCGGCAAGCTCGGAACGGTCGAGAACCCGGCCGGTGGGGTTGTTCGGGGAGTTGACTAGCAGAATGCGGGAGGCCGGAGTCCACGCGTCCGAAAGTCTTTCGAGCGAGAGTCTCCAGTTGTCATCCGGGTCGAGGGCGACCGGTATCGACGTACCCCCGGCGAGCTCCACCATTGGGCTGTATGAGACCCATGCGGGCTCTGGAATCAGAACGTCGACTCCAGGCTCGACAAACGCTAGGGCCGCTTCAAACAGCGCTTGCTTTCCGCCCGGGGTCACAATGACACCCCCGTTCGGGTCAACCTCGATTCCGTTGTCGGCAAGCAGTTTGTCGGCGATCGCCTGGCGCAGACCTAGAATGCCGGCGCTGGCGACGTAGTGGGTGTCTCCCGCGTTCATAGCGTTGGCCGCCGCGGCGCGAATATGCTCGGGAGTGATGAAATCCGGATCTCCGCCACCGAGGTCGATGACGTCGATCCCCTGGGCTTTCAGCTGCCGGGCGCTCTCGGAGACCGCTAGCGTCGGTGACGGAGCTAGCTCACGCACGCGGCTGCTGAAATACGTCGACGGGGCTCGCTGCGTTTGCGATGACACGTCAAATTCTCCCCCGGTGAAACTTGCGGGAGTGCCGCACGGCCACGGAAAGCGCTGCAGTTCTACGTCCGCGCGGGTTGAGTTTAGCATGGGGCCTCCATACGACATGTACTCTGTCCCGAACTCTGGCCTTGCGGAGCCGTACCCCATGCCTGGCACTCGTCTCAGGGGAGTGCTACATTATTAGCACTCGCACTTGCAGAGTGCTAATCGCGATGCTACGCTACGCGCCGTGAAAGTCGCCCTTGAGTGAGGGCAGATAGCGTCGTAGAGAGATAGGAGGCGAAGGAGTCGTGGCCAAGGCAAAGGGAAATGGAACCGCAACGGCCGTCAAGCTCGAGCCCCTGGGCGACCGCGTCGTCGTTCAGCCGGCAGACCGCGAAGAGACCACGCGGTCGGGAATCGTCATCCCGGATACCGCCAAGGAGAAGCCGCAGCGCGGCAACGTGATCGCGGTCGGAAAGGGCCGTAGGGACGAGGACGGCGACCGCATCCCGATGGATGTCGCAGTTGGCGACACCGTGTTGTTTGCGAAGTATGCCGGCACCGAGTTCAAGTTCGAAGAGGAGGAGTACCTCATCCTCTCTGAGAAGGACATCCTGGCGAAGGTCGACGAGTAACGCGCCGTAAGCATAGATCTCGAGCATCGAGAAGAATTGCAGCAAACTTTGGAGGTGAACCGTGTCAAAGGTCATTGAATTCAACGAGACAGCGCGAGGCTCGCTCAAGGAGGGCGTGGACACGCTGGCCAACGCGGTCAAGACCACGCTCGGCCCCAAGGGCCGCAATGTCGCGCTCGACAAGAAGTACGGCGCCCCGACCGTTACCCATGACGGCGTCACGGTCGCCAAGGAGATCGAGCTCGACGATCACTTCGCCAACATGGGCGCGC
>JAHWJF010000240.1 GCA_019348515.1 Chloroflexota bacterium
GCTCGGCAAGCTCGCGTTCACCCGGAAGCTGAGCTCCGGGGGTCAGCAATCCGGCCCGAATCCGCTCCCGTATGGCGGCCGCGAACTGATAGTAGAGCGGGACAGGGCTTTGCCGATCCGGCGCCAGGGCGCCCCAATCGAGCGAGGTCACACGCGTTCGCCCAGACGCTCGAGCACGAGATCGCGAAAACCGGCGATGTGCTGCTCGTTGGTGACGTACAGACCACCATTCACGAATGCACGGGAGCGCATCCCGAGCTGCGTGCGCTCGCAGACGTCCCAGTCCTGGCGATTGGTGATATCGAAGACGGCGACGGTGTCAGCTGGATCGAATCCGGGCCGCGCGATCTCCTCAGGGGTAAAGAGCCAGTCACAGACGACGCGCGAACGCTCCGGCCCGAGCGGCGTCAACGTGTGCAGGATCACATGATCGGGCAGGAGATTGACGAACAGATTCGGCCAGAGAACGAACCCATAGTAGAGACGGGCATCGCTCGGTAGCAGCCCGGGCAGCATCGCTCGCTCACCTTGTCCCGAGAGGGTGAAGGCGTCGATCTCATCGGCGAACGCGGTGCCCTGTCCAACGATCCCCTGATACGACGTGCCCTGGCGGAACTCTGGCAAAAGGCTGGTGAGCTCGGGATGGATGGGAGCGCAGTGGTAGCACTCCATGAAGTTCTCGACGACCAGCTTCCAGTTGGCGTCGATCTCGTAGGTGATCGATTTCCCAACAGCGAGCGACCCGACTCCG
Organism: Chloroflexota bacterium; assembly: GCA_019348515.1. Lineage (GTDB taxonomy): Bacteria > Chloroflexota > Chloroflexia > Thermomicrobiales > UBA6265 > JACCXM01. The sequence goes on from JAHWJF010000240.1 coordinate 752, forward strand.
TAGCGCTCGAACTTCTCCAACTCTCCGAACCGGTCGAGCAGCGCTGGCTCGAGCTGCGCCGTGACCGGCGGCGGGTCGTCAGCCAGTGACAGCCAGATCAGCCCCTCCCAAACCTGCAGGTGGACGGGGACGAGCCCGAGATTATCGCGGTCGAGCGACTCGTCGCGGGCAATGTTGGGTGCACCGATGAGCCGGCCGTCCAGGGCGTAAGACCACGCGTGATACACGCACTGGATGGCGGGACCGGTATTACCACAGGGCTCCAGGCTGAGACGCGCGCCGCGGTGCCGGCAGACATTGAGAAAGGCGCGCAGCTCGTCGTCACGGCCGCGCACGATGAGCACGCTCTCCCCGGCGAACTCGGCGGTCTGGAAGTCTCCCGCATTGGGAAGCGCATCCGCGCGACCGACGCAGGTCCACATCTGGCCGAACAGGCAAGATTGCTCCCGCGCGAAGATCTCGGGATCGTAGAAGTACCGGCCGGGTAGCGTGGTCTCGAAGGCCATGCGCGCGTCTCCCGTACATTGTGTGCTGTCTAGAGGTCTAGACCAGATCGTACGTGAGGAGCCGCGTGCCGTCAAGACGTGACGAGGGTCATAGGGTGATGGGTGATAGGGTGATGGGGAGTTACGGGTTCGACGTACTCCAGAAGTCACAGACGACCGCCCCCTCTTACCCTCGTCCTTGCCGTCTGGCCGTCTAGTCGTCGTCCTATCACCCTATCACCCAACACCCTCGTCACCGCTGCAAGACGCCGCCTTCGTCCGAGTCGACCGCCGCTTCGATCTCGGCGCGGGTCGCGGAAAGGAAATCTCCCGACATCGTGTGCTTGAGTGCCTGCGCCGCGGACCCGAGGGCAAGGGCCCGCGCGATGTCGTCATGGTCGGCGATGTAGCCGGCGATGAAGCCCCCGGCGAAGGCATCGCCTCCGCCAAGCCGGTCGACGACTTCGACCTCTCGCCATGGACCCTCCACCGCCTGGCCATCCTGTCCCATGGCCATCGAGCCGAGACGCACCGACCGGCTGGCTTTGCCCCGCTTGCGTGAGAGGACCGCTATCGCCAAACCGAGCCGGGTGCGCGCCGCGTCCAGCACCTCGGCGTGATCGCCGTCGATGTTGAAGAAGGTTCGCAGCATGCCGCGGGAGGCGAACAGGATATCGACAAGGGGGACGATTTCCGCGAAGCAGGCCCGGGCGTCCGATTCGCTCCAGAGCTTCGAGCGGAAGTTGAGATCGAACGCGACGGGCACGCGGGCGGCGTTGGCGGCCCGGATGGCGGCCATCGTCTCCGCGCGGGGACCGGGTCCCACGGCGGGGGTGATGCCGGAGATATGCAGGGCGCCCGCGCCGGCGAGGACGCCGGGCCAGTCGAACGTTCCCGGAGCCAGCAGCGCAAATGCGCTACCCGCGCGATCGTAGTAGACAGCGGAGGGGCGCGGGTCGGTAGCCTCCTCGAGGTAATAGATCCCGACGCGGCCGGCGCTTTCCGGTGCCCATTGCAGGTGCGAAAGATCCACCCCGGCACCGCGGGCGCCGCGCGCCACGGCGCGGCCAAGGGGCACGTCTGGCAGCCGGGAGACCCAGGTTGCCGGGACACCGAGACAGGCCAGCGTAGCGGCGCTATTGAGCTCGGCTCCCCCGACTGTCAGATCGAGCGACGTCGTCCGCTCCAGCCGTTCATTTCCAGGCGGAGTCATCCGCACCATCGCCTCGCCGAAAGTGACCACTCTTCCCGCTTCACCAGTCACGTCGTTCCTCCTTTTGCTGGCTATTGGCTATCGGCTATCGGCTATTGTCCGACGGAAGAGGCATGGACGCGGCACGCCGGCATGTCGGTGGGCTGGCAAGAACGAGATTAGGCCGATAGCCGATAGCCAGAAGCCGAAAGCCCTTGACAATCGGGCGCGAATTATCGACAACATGCACTACCGATCGTAAGGCGCCGCGGCGGAGTCGTGGAGAAGGCGCTTCCGGGTCGTCCAACTGGGGGCGGTCCTGTAGTCGAGTACGGGAGGAACGGCGCGATGGCGCGCGTAATTTTCCAGAATGTCACCAAGGTGTACGGTGGCAACCCGACCCCGGCGGTCAGCGATCTCAACATGGAAGCCGAAGACCAGGAGTTCCTGGTGCTTGTCGGCCCCTCCGGCTGCGGCAAGAGCACCGCGATGCGCATGGTCGCGGGGCTGGAGGAGATCAGCGGCGGTCAGATCATCATCGGCGACCGGGTGGTCAACGACCTGCCGCCCAAGGATCGCGACGTGGCGATGGTCTTCCAGAGCTACGCGCTCTACCCGCACATGTCGGTTTACGACAATCTGGCTTACCCGCTGAAGCTGCGCAAGGTGCCAAAGGTCGAGCGTGACCAGCGTGTGCGAGAAGCGGCGCGCACGCTCGACATCGAGCAGTTCCTCGACCGGAAGCCAAAGGCGCTCTCGGGCGGCCAGCGGCAGCGCGTGGCGCTCGGCCGCGCCATCGTCCGCAATGCGGACGTCTTCCTCATGGATGAGCCGCTCTCCAACCTCGACGCCAAGCTGCGCGTCCAGACGCGCGCCGAGCTGATCAAGCTGCATGACCGGGTGAGCACGACGACGATCTACGTGACGCACGACCAGGTCGAGGCGATGACGATGGGTGACCGCATCGCGGTCATGAGTCTCGGCGTCCTGCAGCAGCTCGATACACCACAGAATCTCTACGACACCCCCGCGAACAAGTTCGTGGCCGGCTTCATCGGCTCGCCTTCGATGAACTTCGTCGACGTCACGCTAGAGACACGGGACGGCAAGATCTTCGCGAATGCTCCTGGGTTCATCATGCAGGCGCCACCGCGGATTTCGGACGCGCTGGCCCCGTGGGTCGGGAAGACGGTGACCATGGGTGTGCGCCCCGAGCACCTGGTCGAAGTCAGCCGCCTACCCGGCTTTATTCCGGGGATGGCGATCCCGGTAACGGTGGACATCGTCGAGCAGCTCGGTAACGAGATCTTTGTCTACCTGCTGGCTGGCAGCACCCTGCTGACGGCCCGCATGCCGCCGGATATGGGGATCCACCGCGGGGACCGCATCGAGGTCTCGCCACTGCCGGAGAACTTGCACTTCTTCGATCCGCAGACTGAGACCGCGATTCGGTAGGCATCCCAAGAGCGGAGCAACGACTACGGGCCGGGGCAATTGCCCCGGCCTGTTCTCGCCTACTGCCCAATCCGCCTCTACAACTCCATTATTTGAATGCCTAACTCGGCGGACAGTGTCTCGAATTGCGCCGGAGTGATGATGATGCCTCGCAGGTCTTGTTGCTTGAGGTTCCAGCCGGTGAGATTGGCCCCTCGGAGATCGGTCTGAAAAAACGTGGCCCCATGGACATCGACGCCCGTCAGGTCGCAATGAACGAACGAAGCCCTTTCGAGATTCGTAAGTGACAGGTCCGCCTCGATGAAGACGCATCGTTCAAAATCCATCTTGGTCAGGGAAACACCACGGAAAACCGTGTAACTCAGGTTGCACGCCTTGAAGGCTGCCCCGGTGAAGTTGACGCCTTCGTGGAAATCTACCCCAATCATCTTGCACGACTCGAAAGCCGTCGCAAACACGTTGCAACCGGCAACCTGGGCATTACTGAGATTGCAATCCCGGAGAACTGAGGCATTCAGCCGCGCCCCTGTCAGATTTGCGTTGACGAACGAGCATCCAATGAACGAGCAATTTTGAAGGTCCCGGTCATTCAACGACATCTCGTCGAAGATGCGGTTGTGATATTCCTGATCGCTCACCGGATCGTCTTCAGCTAGGCGCAGATCGTGTGCACGATTCACTTGGGTCATCCTGTGTGGCCAGTGAATGCAATTGCCATTCTTGTCTTCGATCTACCGACCGCCGTCGTGTTTCTCCCTACCATGCGGTGGCCTCAATACTCGCGGGCAGACGGTCCGGCTTTCTCGATCGGCCGCCAGAGTCCAGGCCATGTGAAAATGGCTGGTTAGCCTTCACTCTCCAGTTTCCAGCGAAAGAGCGGCTCCAGGTCCGCGCCACGGATGGTGCCCATGGTGTGGTACGCCAACCCCCAGGAATCAATGATCGAAAGATCGGGGAAGACGCACAGCTGGGCCACGTCCGCCGTGTCCGCTGCATTGACCCACCCGCCGTCCGGTGCAAGCTGACCGCCCAATTCGACGCCGCCGAGATCCGCGCAGTAGACCGAGGCCGGATTCGCCAAGCTGCCGCTCTCCGCCATCTCAAGTTTGGTGAGATACGCGGTCGCCGCCATCGACGGCTGATCGGAGGCGAGCGTGGTCAGGCGAATGCTGATGCGCGAGTCGGATGGATCGGCTCCCTCGCCGCCCGTGAATTCACAGAAGCCAACCGCCGGGCCCATGGCGACTGGAGTTTCACTCGAGGCATTGCTCGCCGGATAGCGGTCCACGACCGTTCCCTTGAGGCTGACGCACCAATCGGCCATGGCCGGATCCTCCTGGGCCCGCGCAACTGGCGCAACGAACGTGGACGCGACAGCCAGCGCAACGGCAATGACCGTAAGAACACCGCGAACGTGGTTCATGCGCTCTCCTCTTCACGGAGCTACTCGCCCCAGGTCTTCTCCATCACCCGCAGCCAGTTACCGTAGGCGATTTTGCGGATCGTGGCGTCGTCGTAGCCGCTTGACCGCATGGCGTCGAGCAGATTCGGAAGCAACGACGCGTCGCGGACTCCCTCCGGCATGGTCGCGCCGTCGAAGTCCGATCCGAGGCCCACCCGGTCGTCGCCGAGCCGCTCGATCAGGGAGTCGAGGTGGTCGACCATGATCCCGAGATCGAGGTCGGATTCGCGCAGTCCTTCCGGATGCAGGAACCCGCAGTTGAAGTTCAGCCCCACCAGGCCGTCGCTGTCCCGGATGGCGTCGAGCTGGCGCTCGGTGAGATTACGGGTCGAGGCGCAAATGGCGTGCACGTTGGAGTGGGTCGCAACCAGCGGCGCATCAGTGATGGCGGCCACGTCCCAGAACCCGGCTTCATTGAGATGAGACAGGTCGATCATGATCCCGAGCCGGTTGCAGGCGCGCACCAGTTCTTTGCCGAGATCGGTCAACCCCGGGCCGGTGTCGGGCGAGGCGGGGAACTGGAAGGGAACCCCGTAGCCAAATCGATTTGG
>JAHWJF010000012.1 GCA_019348515.1 Chloroflexota bacterium
GTGTCCCTGGCGAGAAGGTGTTCGGTCAGCGTCTGCAGCTCCGACAGCCTTTGCGACATGCCATGCACGACCGCGGTGGCGAGTTCCGGAGCGCGGCGAATGAGGTCAGCGAGGTCATCTGCCTTGACGATCGATATGGTCGAATCGACGAGCGCCTCGGCGGCCGTACCGCTCGAAAGTCCGTCCGAATCAATTTCCTGGGTGAATACGGTATTCGGTCCGAGCAGACCGAGATTGATGGAGCGGCCATCCGGAAGTGATTTGTAGTGTCGGATGCAGCCAGAGTGCACGATGTACACGCGGCCGCCGCCTTGACGCGGGCCGAAGATCTCTTTTCCGCGCTTATACGAAACGGTCGTCGTGTTACTCACCGCGTTTCCGGTGTCTGCAGCCTTTGCGGGACGCTCGCGGTGGACAGACGCGAGACGCGAACGTTGGTTGCCCACTGGTGCCGCGGACTGCCCCGGAGCGCGGATTCCGTCGTACCAACCAGGAGCGGTCACGGCCAACGTTCGCGCCTTGGCTCCCTGGCGGGAAGCAAACGTCATTGCGGGTCTCCTTTTTCGCCGCCGGCGATGAGAACTGATCGAGCGAACGATCCAAGACATCGAGTCTTCCAATCGCTGCACGTCCGATCGTATAGCAATGTCCATTCATTGTCAATGTTTTGCACAGATATTTGTCAGCTGGATGTGGCGGAGCCGAGAATCGTCTCCACAGCTTGCCGGCAAAGGTGTGGCCAGAGCTGCCGCTTTCAAGCGAGGCCGCACCACTCCGCGATGAAGACCGCCGTTGTGGTGATGGCCGTAAAGAGGTCGCCCAGCGGAATTAACTCGTTGGGCGCATGTGCCAGGCGAACGTCTCCGGCGCCGAACATGACACAGGGCATTCCGCCCGTGATCACGAAATGGCGCATATCCGCCCCGTAGGTGACAGCTTCGATGCGGGGATGTGACGAGGTGGTCATCATCCACGCCGTGGTTAGCACGGTCACAAGGGGGGAGTCGACAGAGATGCCTGCCGGTGCGAACTGCCCATCGAGCCAGGTAACGAGCGGCGGGTGATTCCGCAGCCAGTCGTCGGCAGCGGCAAGGGCGGCAACCTCCGCGGCCAACTCGGCCTTGAACGTTGTCAGGTCTTCGCCAGGGACGAGACCAGCCCGTCCCTCTGCGACGAGTAACTCCGGAACTGACGAGGGCCATGAGCCGGCATTGACCGTTCCGATGTTGATGGGCACCTTGTTTCGCATTCCGGCATACAGGGGGTGGGTGATATCGGCGTTCCGGCGCGCTTCGAAATCGAGCAATCCGCGGTGGATATAAGCAAACTTCTCGACCGCGCTGACTCCGTCATCGCGAACGCAGGCATGAGCCGACAGGCCCGGTACCTGCAACCGGAACATCAACGAACCTCCCTGAGCGGGAACGATTGCCAGATTGGTCGGTTCTGAAATTAGCGCGCCGTCCGCAACGTAGCCGCGCAGGACGGCAGCAAGAGCACCGGCGCCGCCATCCTCCTCGGCTATCGTGCTCTGCACGAAGACATCCGCGGCAGGCGTAAGACCCGCGTGCCTCAGGGCGCGCAACGCGAAGAGATTGGCCACGAGCCCACCCTTCATGTCGCAAGCGCCTCTGCCATAGAGGCGGCCGTCAGCGGTCTCCCCGCCCAGGCCCGAGAAATTCCATGCCGTAGGATCACCGACCGCGACGGTGTCAATGTGGCCGTTAAGAATGAGTGATCGCCCGTTGCCCCTTCCTCGACAAGCCCCAACGACATTTGGCCGGTTGGCGAACCCGCTTCCGACAGTGATCGATTCGGAATGCGGTTCCAGCACAGCGGGGTCAGGCTCCCAGACATCCACCTCCAGGCCGTGGCGACGCATCAGGCTCGCCATCGCATCTTGAGCTTGCCCCTCGAAGCCCGTCTGGCTCGGGATCCGTACGAGCTGCTGGAGAGCGTCCACGATATCTGGCTGCAACGTGCGCACGGACTCGGCAACGGCTTGAGGAACGTGCGACTCCATCCTGTCCTCACTCATGCCGCGGACGATTGGGGCTGCCGCGGGCGTGGCAGAGGCGTCGCGGACAGCCTCACGAGCTCCCGACGCATGCCATCATGCGCAAACTGCTCCCAAAGCTCCCGAAAACGCGCGTAGGCCGACCTCCGCCCCGCGTGCTCTCTTCCCAGAAGCGCGATGAGCCCGCGTCTCGGATCATCCGCGGGAGGCCGCAGTGCGGCGCTGGCAATCATTGCTAGTTCGTCAGGAGAGGCGTCCGCGATCTCCAAACGAGTTTTCTGGCTCTGCTCCACCATGAAGCGAGAGAGCTCATTGCCGATGAGCTCGATGCGTACATCGTGGTCATGTAGCGCGCCAAGGGCCTCCTGGATCGTTTTCACGCGCTCGATCTGCCGCTCGCCAGCTTTCCCGAACTGGGGTCGAAAAAGCTCGAGCGTGTAGCGGAGTCTCTTAGCCGAGATTCGCAAATCGTGCAAAGCCTCCGAAAGCTCGGGATGCGCGACAACCGGCTCGTAGGAGTAGAACTCGGCGATGCGAATCGCGAGGACGCGTCGGGCGTTGTCGAGGACGGGAGCATGCGGATCTACATCACGGACCGGCCATGCTCGGCTCATACCCCGTCCCCCGTCGATGATCTCCGTGAATCTCTCGATTTCTCGGACGCCTTGAATCGGCGCTCGATCTCGCTCGGCAGTGGTCCGCTGACGAGGTGGCTTAGATAGCGTTCCATCTCGACCCGCGCGTCAGCACGCTCGCGCTCAACCCGGTCAATCAGGCGGTCTATGCCGGGATGTTCAACCAGGGGAGCCACTTTCCGGTCGGCGTGCAGCGCCTCGAGCAGCACGTCTCGGTCTCGCACCTCGCCGAGAGCCCCGGTAATCTCCTTTGCCGCTCGATGCAATGGCCCGTACCATCCGCGGGGGAATACCGGCGCCGCTACGTCCATCGCCGCTCTCAACCTGCGGGACGCGACTCGAACGTCGTGCACGCCTTCGCTGTCAGTACCCTGCAGAGCCACCGGGATTGCGCGCCACAGAGTGTCCCAACGCTCCGCAATGAGCGTTTTCATCGTTTCGCGGAAATCGGTGCCCGAGACCAATTGTTGCCCGCCTCGAGACCGCCCGTTCTTCCTCCCCGCCGCGTCTCCATTGGCGCCCGCCACTGCATCCTTGGGTGCCACAGATTTAACGGCATCTTCAACCGGACGCATTGCCTCCATCAGCAATCCGGTGCGGATTCCGCTCTGTGAAATCTCGATTCGCTCGGGGTTCATCCACTCGGCGATGGCCGCCACGATCGCGACCCCTGCCGGAAGCACCCGTGCCCGCGCCTCCGGGATGTCGATTTCCGCCGCAAGCTCGGCGGCCGAAAGCGTTCTCAATCGCGAAAGAACCTGTCGCACAGCGTTCAGGTCGATCTTTGCTGCGTCAGGTACGAGTCGCGCCAAGTACTCTCCGGTGCCCCCGACGACGATCAAGCGCGTTCCCGTTCCGTTCGGCGGCGCCAATAGTGCCGCGGCACCTCGAATTGCCTTATCGGCTTCCCTTTCGCAGGCCGCAAGCTGACTGGCTTCGGGCGGGTCAGCGGCCACGAATCGGTCTGTGAGCCGGCCGGAACCCAATGGCATCGACTGTGCCGAGTGCATTGCTTCATCTCGAACAGAAATGAGCTCGGTGCTCCCGCCCCCGATGTCAGCAATGAGTGCAGCACCCTTCATGTCGGTCGAGGCGGCAATTCCCCGAAATGTCAGAGCGGCCTCCTCCTGACCGTCAACGGCTCGCACTTCGATCCCGGCGGCTTCTCGCACTCGAGCGAGAAAAGTGGCGCCGTTTGCCGCGGCCCGGGTTGCCTCGGTTGCGACGGCAACGACTCGTGTCGCCCCGAGTTCCCGCGCCCGAGCCGCGAAGCGGATCACGGTCTCGATGGCGACCTCTACCCGTTCCTCGTCGAGACGGCCCGTGCTTTCCAGGTTCTGTCCCAGACGGACGACTTCGGATGCCCAGTCGAACTGATCAATCCCACCATGGGCATTGGCGCGGCCCACGGTCATTTTTATCGAGTTCGAGCCGATATCGATTGCGGCAACAACCTGTCCCGTAATGTGTGTCGTCATGCGCAATACCCGAATCAAGCGCCGAATTTAGGCCGCGAGAGTATCATGCCGGAACGATGGCCGACGCGCGCTCCGTGAGAATCACAGCGGTTGCACACGTGATGCCCGCACCCGTCTGGTTCCCGGAAAGGCACTATGAACGCTGAGAACCACGACCAGGATCCGGCAAACCGGGTGCTGGAGCTGTTGACAACCGGTGCCAGGGCAGAGTTGGAGCTCTTGAGGAGGGAGCGTAAGGCGGAACGGCGACTAGCTGATGCCCTGGACGTACTCGCCAGCGACAAGGCGCGACTGCGGAAAACTCAGCAACGGATGGAGCGCAGCCGCGAAGCCGTTGCCGCCGCGCAGGCGAGGTTGCGAGAAGCCCAGGCGAGCCGCGCCGCCGGCCCGGCCGGAAGTCAGGACTGAGCCTCGGCTCCGTCTCGGGCCGCCAGTCGATCGGTCGCTCCCCAGAACCGGTCCATCAGCGCTGCCTGTTCCCCCGACGTCATCGGGCGCGGCTGGTGAAAATCTTCGATTTCGACCCCGTGGAAACGCAGCCCGACTATTTTCGAGCCTCGCAAAATGATTTCGAGGGCATACCCTGACCGGACCTCGGCCGCCCACATCTGGTCGAGGATGAAGTTTCCCGGCGAATAGACAATTGGTTTGCCGGCATAGATCTCCATTCCCTGGATGAGGTGAGGGTGGTTGGTAACGACCATCGCCGCTCCGGCATCGATTGCCATGTGAGTCGCTTCTACGGCCCATGCCGGCGGGATGGCGATATATTCCGCGCCAAGGTGAAAATACGGGATGACCACATCCGCGACAGTGGTCGCGGCCGCGACGTCCTCAAACACTTGAGCCGCCAGATACGGGTTCGTCCCGGCCCCCTCTTCGCTGGCACCCGAATCAACGTCGAGCACGCCATTTGCCGTCCCCGGCTCAATCTCATAGTTGGCGGTCACCGCGTCAATACCGAGAAAGGCTACGCGCGTCCCACGGACTTCGACGATCCAGGGTGCCCGGGCGGCCGCGAGATTCAGTCCTGCGCCGAAAAATGGCACCCGGTACGTGTCAAGCGCCGCGATCGTATCCAGGAGCCCCTGCACGCCCCAGCCTTCGCTATTCCACACGGAATGGTTGTTGGCGAGCGTGACTGCATCGATCCCAGCCAGTGCGAAGCCCTCGAGCATTGCCGGGTCGGAGACGAACGTGACCGAGTGCGGATCGGCGGGCTGCGGCAATGTGTTAGAAAGATTCCCTTCGAGGTTGGCCACTGTCACATCGAACGCCCGCAGCAAAGGAGCGACGCGGTGAAATGGCCGGGTGAAGTCTCCATACTCGACCATATGGAGATGCACGTTTCGCCCCGGAACGATGTCGCCGATCACGCCTATTCGAACCGGAACTTGTGCTCCAACTGCGTCCGCTAGCGGATCTGATTCCCCTACCGATAGTGCTTGGACGCGAAAGTCAACGGACTCCGCGGGAATCAGCGCCAGCGCGCCTGGGTCGTCATCCATCGCCTCAGCCAGGGCGTCGTAGCTCTCGAATACTTGGTCAGGACGCACTCCCCTGACGGTGTCGCCGGCAAGAGCGAGAGGACGCACTGGGAGCGGCACCACTGAGCCAACAGCGGCCCAGTTCGCAATCTGCCCGTTCAGGAGACGCCACGGATCCTCCGGTCCAACGCCAGCAAGCGGCAGACGCCGCGATGCCACCAATACCATCCCTTGAGGAACGCCCAGGTTCGGCAGTGGTCTCGCCGATTGGGGTGTGCTCCTAGCCGATGGAGTACCGGCAGGCACCGGAGAGGCCTCCACCGCAATCGGCGTCGATGGTGCCGGGAGGTTCATGGTTGCAACCGGCGATGCAGCCATCATCGGTGACGTCGGGATACCGGGCGCTTCCGCCGTCCGCGAAATCTGAAGCGCAAGAGACCCGACCGCACCTACCGTTGCCGCCGCAACCGGGACCGCGCCCGCGATCACCGCGCGCCGGCTCAACGGGCGCCGCGGCGCCTTTGCTAACCGTGCCGTCCGGATTCGGCTTGAGCCCGCACCTGGCTCAGGCACGCTGCGGCATCCTTCTCTCAGACCGAATCACCGCGCGGCCGGAGGATATCGCTCGAAGAATTCGACGATGGCATTCTCGTAGGCGGTAACAATCGCGTCGCGACCTTCAGGAGATGACAGCACCGCGGCATCCCCATCATTCGAGACGAAGAGGGCCTCCACGATCGCTCCCGGCATCTTGCTCGCCGTAATCACTCCGGGCACCTCTGGACCGGTCATGATGAAGTGCCTGAACAGCGAGTGCTCCATTTGCACGTCCGCGGTCGTATCGGGAAGAACACCTCGTTCCTCCTCCGCTGGAAGACTGTAGCCGATGCGCGCCAGTTGTTCCTTTAGGTGTGCGTACGCCAAAGTGGCAAAGACCGCGTTGCGATCCCCAAAATTGCGCTCTCGCGTAAACCAGGTCTCGAATCCGCGGGGGCTTCCGGTGGAGTAACCGTTGACGTGCATCGAAACCAAGAGGTCAGCCTCGGCCTCGTTGCAGAGGTTGATGCGCGCTTGCAACTCGTCCAGGTTCTTGTTGCGATCTGAACGCGGTGCGTCATGCGCAGCAGTGCGGCCATCCCCGTTGACGTCTTTCCCGTCAACATTCACAGCAGTGTCCGTTTCTCGGGTCATCACAACCGTGTAGCCGCGCTGCAGCAATCGAGCCTCCAGGTCCCAAGCATGCTCGAGAACGAGCATCGCCTCCTCCATTGCTGGGATGCTGCTATCGAAAAACCGGCTGAAACCTCGATCCTCACCACCGTGGCCGGGATCAAGGCAGACGATCGGCGGTCGCGCAAAGGACGCAGGCAGGGCAACCGGTGTCTCGACAATAGGTTCGAGCGGTGGCGGCGGTGGAGCGGCGTCAGGCGCCGGAATAGTTTGCGCCACAGGCTCGACCCGGGCTGCCGAGATCGGCTCCTCAACGCGGCCGAACAATCTGCCACCGGCGAACGCGAGGACTGTCAGGCCAAGAATGAGGAGCGTTCCCGCCAACGTGATCCCCGGGGAACGAACCTTGCTGTCTGAATGGGGTTTTGGCATGCGGGGAACCGGGCGTGATCTCTTCTCAATCGTTGTCGATGCATCCGCGGCCTCTGCAGGGCGAGTCCCACGCCGAGATGCACCGCGCCCGGCGATCGTTTTGGTATCCGCTTGGAGTCCTCGCCGGCTATTCGATACGCCGGGATCGCCAGTCGCCCACTCTTCGAGGTCGAGTGGCAGCCGCGCCCTAGGCGGTGGGAAGCTCGACTTCTGCCAGTCACTCATAACCGTTCACGCGCGGCGCACACCACCGCTCCTGCCATTTGCGGCAAGCCTTTCATCCCGGATATACGCCGAAATACCGGGTGATGGCTTCCTCATATGCGCCGACAAGGGTTTCTTCGGCGACGTCGGATTGAATGAACGCAGCATCATCATCATTCGAGAGAAACAGGCCCTCGATCACCGCTCCAGGCATCTCGCTGGGAACCAGCTCACCCGGGCGCTCCGGGCCGGTCACTACGTGATCCTCGATCCCGATGCCCCGATCGACCGCCTCATAACCGGCTTCCGCATACGCATTTCCGAGCGCTTCATGCATGAATGTCGCAAATGCTTCTGATCGCTCACTGAACGGTCGCTCATCGTTGAACCATACTTCGTACCCCGAAAGAAACACATTTTCGGCTCCGTTGTAATGCACCGAAACAAGGAGATCCGCGGCCGCCAAGTTGCAGATGTTGACGCGTGCTTGCAAATCGTCGAGTTGGTCGGTTCGCGCGGGGCCACCTTCAGGCGCGACCTCGCCGTCACCATTTACATCCTCGTTCGACGGGTTGACCTCGGTGTCAGTTTCGCGAGTAAGGACAACCTCATATCCATCTTCCCGAAGCCGATCCGCTAGTAGCAGCGAGTGTTCGAGCGTGAAATCCTTCTCTTGCAGCACGATCCGCCCGTCCTCAACGCGGACGTTCCCAAGATCTTCACCACCGTGGCCGGGATCGATGCACACGATATTGCGACCATCTCGAACATAGGCGTCGTCCACCCCGGCGACCGGAACGGGTGCGGGCGTTGGCGTCGGCGGCTCAGGGCGCGGTGTTGGCGTTGGCGTCGAAGGCACAAGAGTAGGGGAGGGTGTCGGGGCCGCCGTAGCCGTCGCGATCGGTGTTGGGGTGGGGGCGGGACTCAAGATCGGCTCGCGTCCAATCCGCGCGGCCACGATCACCACAGCCAGCCCTACCGAAATAAGGAGGATGATCGCACCGCGGGCAACGTCCTCCCGCCGGCTTTGCCGCGAATCCATTGTGCCGTCGGCCCTCGATTCGGAACTGGAATGTCGTGCGCCGGGCGGGGATCAGCGGCCTCGCGGGGCCAGTCCGATCGCGGCGGGGATAGACCCAAGCCTAACGGTATCGACCGCGTGGCACAAGTCCGCCTGCGCGCTCGACACACTCTCCCCCTGTACCACCGCTGATGATACCGCTCGTTGTTGACAGGTCGGTAGCCGGCCGATACGATCCGGCCCACGTCGGCGCCGACACGGCGCGTTTGCGATGCCCGCCACACCGAGTGCAGGGTCTCGGGTCCAGGTTGGGGAGATCAACTTCGCCACCGGGGGTTGGCAACCCGGGATCCCAGGCATTTCAACTGCATTGACGGATTCCACTAGTGAAGTAGCAGCTTCCCAGGAGACAACAGTGATGCCCAGAAGAACACTGTCGATGTTCATGATATTCGCTGTCGCCCTGACCGCGATGCTTCCAATCACGATGAGCTCACTCGCGCAAACTCCAGCCGCCGCGCCGAACACGGATATTTCCGGGACCATCGACGTTGCGATGGTCGCCAACCCGCAAATGGTTGCCCTTCAGGAGTTGGTCGAGGCCGGCGCGTTCAACGAGGTGTACCCGAACATCCAAGTCAATCTGACGGTACTCCCTGAGAACGAGATCCGGCAGACCATTACGCAGGACGTGACGACCCAGTCAGGGCAATTTGACGTCTTCACCATTGGTCCGTTCGAAGTACCGCTCTGGGCCGAGCAGGGCTGGCTGACAGAAGTCGGAGAGGCAGCCGGCGCTGATCCCAATTACGACCTTGGCGACGTCTTCGAGAGCATGAAAGCCGGCCTCACCTATGACGGCGGGCTCTACGCGCTCCCGTTCTATGGCGAGAGCGCGATGACCTTCTATCGCAAGGACCTCTTCGAAGCGGCCGGGCTTGAAATGCCGGAAAGGCCGACCTGGGATCAGATCGCCGAGTTTGCGGAAGCACTGAACGTCCCCGGCGAAGTTTCCGGCGTTTGTCTGCGCGGTCTACCCGGCTGGGGCGAGATGGGCGCGCCGTTGGGTACCGTGATCAACGCCTTTGGCGGGCGTTGGTACGACGAGAACTGGGTGGCGCAGCTCAACGACCCTGACTCGGCTGAGGCGATCCGATTTTATATCGAGCTGCTCCAGAACTACGGTCCGGAAGGCGCGGTCGGCAACGGCTTCACTGAGAACGAGACCCTGCTCATCCAGGGCCAATGTGCCCAGTGGTACGACGCCACCTCGGCTGCTGAACTCATCACTGACCCATCGATCAACCCCGATTTCGACCAGGTTGGATTTGCCTATGGGCCGTCCAAGAAGCTGCCGACTGGCAACTGGCTATGGAGCTGGAACTTCGCAATGGCGGAGAACTCTGACGCCAAGGATGCCGCTCTCGCCTTCATGATGTGGGCGACGTCCACCGACTACGTCGATGCCATCGTGGCGGCCGATGACGGCTGGGGCCGCGCCCCCACTGGCGCGCGTGCCTCGGTCTACGAGAACCCCTCATACCAAGAGCGGGCGGCGGACTTCGCCGAGATCGTTCTCAACTCGATCAACGAGGCGAATCCCAACGAGCCGACCGAGGAGCCGGTGCCTTACACCGGCGGCCAGTTCGTTCGTATCCCTGAGTTCCAGGAGTTGGGCAACGACGTAACCCAGATCTTTGCCTCCGCACTCGTCGGCGATATCGAGATTGACGCCGCCATTGAGGAGGCCAACGCACTCGCCAATCAGGTCGCCATCGACGCCGGATACCAGGAGTAGCTCTCACGAAACAACGCACCGGAGAGAGCCTCTCTCGGAGGCTCCTTCCGGTCGAGGAGGGATGCATAAGGGGTCGGGGCAATCACTCCGACCCCCGCCCCAGGACCCCGTAATGCGCGAGCCAGTCGCACCACTCCTGACACGGTCCTACGGAGAGAGGTCACATGGCAATTGCCGAAACGCCACCACGAACAATCGTGGCGCAGCGAGCGGGCCGACCCGCCTCCCGGCATCTCGCCGACGATCAGATCGGGCGGCTGCTGGTCTTGCCGGCGTTGATCTTCGCCATCCTGGTGACCCAGGCGCCATTTCTCCTCACGATCTGGTACAGCCTGCAGCGCTGGAACCTCAACCGTCCTGACCGCCGCGCATTTGTCGGGCTCGACAATTACGTCTTCTTGCTCACGCGAGATCCGGCGTTTCTGGAAGCGATCCGGAACACCGTTGTCTTTGTCGTAGGTTCCGTACTCGCATCCCTGATACTCGGCCTGTTGTACGCCGAGCTGGTCAACCACCGCTTTCCGGGACGAGGGATCGTGCGCACGATGCTGATCACTCCGTTCTTGATCATGCCCGCCGCCGCCGCGCTCACCTGGAAGAACCAGCTCTTGAATCCGAACTACGGTGTTCTCGACTGGACGATCAACACCGTGCTGCCCGGAAATCCAGGACCAAGTTGGCTCGAACAGTATCCAATGTTCTCGGTAATCGCCGTCATCGTGTGGCGCTGGGCGCCATTCATGATGTTGATCCTGCTTGCCGGAATGCAGTCGATTTCAGAGGAGGTGCGCGAGGCGGCACGTGTCGATGGTGCTACCGCGAAGCAAGAGTTTCTAGACATCACGCTGCCCCAGCTTTGGCGCTTCATGCAGCTTGGTGGCTTGCTGGGGACGGTCTTCATCGTGCAAGAGATCGATCCCATCTTTATGATGACCGGAGGGGGTCCCGGTGATGCCACGACCACCCTCCCCTACCTTGTCTACGAAAAGGCCCGCGAGTCCTTTGACATCGGACGCGGCGCGGCGCTCGGCGTCATTGTCGTGTTGATTTCGATCGTCGCGATCACGTTTCTGGTGCGCGTCCTCGACCGTATGCTGGACCGGCGGGAGGTGTAGAGAATGGCCGCGGTCCCGTCCAATCGCAGTGCTTGGTTCAGCGCAATCAGCGCCGGCCGCGGATTCTCGAAAGAGACCGCCTCGCCGCTCTGGGCAATTACGGCCTGGGTCGTAGGGCTCATCGTCTTTTTCCCCGTGCTCTATATGTTTCTGACCGGGTTCAAGACCGAGAACGCGGCGGTAGAATTGCCACCGAAACTGATCTTCTGGCCAACCTTCGAGAACTACGAAGCCGTATTCGGCATCAATTTTCTGCCGTTCTTCCGCAATTCGATCATCACCTCTCTCGTATCAACATTTTTCGTGATGCTTCTCGCGATCCCTTGCGCCTATGCCCTGGCGCTCTACCGGCCCAAGAAGTGGAAGGACATCCTGTTCTTCTTTATTTCGACGCGCTTCCTGCCAGTGGCCGGCGTGATCGTTCCGCTCTACGTGATCTTCAGCCCCAATGGCGATCCCGAGCTCGGGGGGCGAGGACTCAATCTTCTCGGAACCTTGCCGGGGTTGATTCTTCTCTACACGGCGATGACCTTGCCGATCGCGATCTGGATGCTGAGGTCATTCTTCGAAGAGGTGCCTCGCGATGTGCTCGACGCCGCACGTGTTGACGGCGCGGGGTTGCCGAGGTAAATGATCCAGATCGTATTGCCAATGGTGGCGCCTGGCCTCGTGGCAACAATTTTTATTTCGATCATCTTCGCCTGGAACGAGTTCTTCCTGGCATACAATCTCGCGCCAAAAGAGTCGACGGTGCCAATGTTCATGGTCCGCTTCGTGACGTCGGAAGGATTGTTTTGGGCCAAGCTGGCCGCGTCTTGCACAATGGCCGTTTTCCCGATTGTCCTGCTCGGTTGGATCGCCCAGCGCCAGTTGGTGCGCGGTCTCTCAATGGGCGCCGTGAAGTAGTTCGCTACAGTCGAAGCGTCTATTCTCTCCCTCCTCAGCAGTAGTCGGTTGAAACCGTTCGGAGAAACGTAATGAAAGCCGTCATGGTCAATGAGCCGGGTGCAGTACGCGTCGTCGATCTCCCCGATCCCGATCCTGGGCCAGACGAGGTCGTCGTCCGCGTCGGCGCCTGCGGTATCTGCGGCACGGATGTCCACATCATCGACGGTGAGTTCCCGCCGACGGTCTATCCGATCGTCATCGGTCACGAGTTTGGTGGCGTCGTGACGGCGATTGGAGAGAATGTCAAAGGGTTCTCAGTGGGCGATCGAGTCGGAGTCGATCCGACCCTGAACTGTGGCGCCTGCTACTACTGCCAGCGTGGCATGGGTAATCTCTGCGAGCGCTGGAACGCGGTCGGCGTTGGCCATCACCCCGGAGGATTTGCGGAATACGTCTCGGTCCCCGAGCGCATCGTCTATCCCATCCCCGAGGAGATGTCGATGAAGGCCGCGGCGTTGATCGAGCCTGTCTCCTGCGTGGTGCGCGGGTTTCATCGCCTGCAACCGCAGACGGGGGAGACCTACCTCATCTATGGGGCGGGCCCAATGGGTCTGCTGAATGCCCAGGTCGCCCGCTACAACGGGGCCAGCCTAGTCGCATTGATCGACATCAACCCAAGCCGGCTGGAGCGAGCTCGGAACGAGTTCGGCTTCGAGCACGTCGCGACAAATCTCGATGAGTTCAAGGAGATTGCCCCACGCGGATTCGACAATGTGATCGAGGCAACCGGAGTCACCAAGGTCGCCGAAGCGGCTATTGATGCCGTAAAGCGCCGCGGCAAGCTGCTGCTCTTTGGCGTTTGCCCGCCGGGCGAAAAGGCCAGCTACGACGCGTTCAAAATCTACAACGAGGAAATCTCGATTCTTGGCACAATGGCAGTCCTCAATTCATACGGCCCGGCCATCGACATACTGTCCTCAGGCGCGATCGATACCGAGCGCATGGTGACAGATACTTTTTCCATCGATCAGTTTCCGGAAGCTCTGGTCCGCGTACGCAGCGGTCAAGGGCTGAAAGTGCAAGTCGCCGGAACCAGCGCCTGAAGTCCTCCCAACCAGGATCCATTACAGAAATAGCAGCATCGATCCGGCAACAAACGGGACGGTGACGACCGTGGCGCGCAAGAGACGGCGTGGAGCACGCCTGGTGAAGCGTGCCCCGACGTATGCTCCCGACCCCAACCCAATCGTCAAGCCGATGAGATGTGGAACCGAAACGTCGCCATTTCGGGCCATCGCCAAACCCCCGGCCGCGCTGATGAACACCAGCACCAGCATCGTCGTGCCGACCGTCTGGCGCAAGGGCAGACGATGGAGAGTTAAGAGACCAAGCTGAAGGAACGGCGCCATACCGACCCCGAGGAAGGCCGCCGCGGCTCCGCCTGTTGCCCCCAAACCTATGCCTGCCGCCCATTCCCGCGCCCCTCTGGCCGGTTCTCCTGGCCAGGAGAGCTCCCGTTGCACCCCCGCAACATTCGTGATGCGGGTGCGCAACCAGACCAGGGCGGTAAGACCCCAAAGCGCGAGTCCGGCCGCGATGCCGAGCGTTTGCTCTGAAATCGCCTGACTCGAATCTGCGCCGAGCACCGCGCCAGCAGCTCCGGACAGGCCGATCACAAGCCCCAGACGTTGAGCAACGTTTCCTTCGTGGAAATGCGAGATGGCACCGGAGATCGTGACGAAGAACATGGCGGCAATTGCTGTCCCAATCGCCGTGTGCACTGGCAAACTGAAGACGGTTGTCAGGATGGCGACCGCAATGCCCGCCCCGCCTGCGCCGATAAAGCCGATGAGGAGTCCAATCAGGAATGTGACCGCCGCGAGCTCACCGATAATCAGGAGATCGTGCGGCGGCAAGATCACCGGGTGCGGGGTTCCGGCACAGCTCCACGAACGACTGCGCGGGTTTCAATGGCGTTGTCGGGGGCGATGTAGCGGTAATTAGAGTCGGCAGGTGGACGTAGCCATGGCGCGACGATCTTTCGCCACGCGATGTAAACGAGGACTATCGGGACAATCACCAACGCAACCATCGCCACGCGGATGAACGCGCCGATGAACCCGGCAAACAGCCATCCCATCATGATCCCGATGAAGATGCCCGCCAGGAAACCGTAACTTCCCCACTGAAAGCGTCTGCCTTGAGATCCACTAAAGCGATCGTGTCCGTTCATGACGACTCCCGGGTTGAAAGTGACAGTTCACGTAAACCACCATGCTGAACTACCTGTCATCCAGGGTACCGCACCGTTACGAAATTGACCTTCATATTTCCGACGGGAGCCTCTCTCGTTCGTCCGTGCGGAGCGGATCATCAGCCTCTTTGGAACAGAAGCCGATGTCGCGGAAGCGGACACGACCTATCTGCAGATCGTTGCGGCCACGAGCGTCGCCCTGTTTCTATCGTTTGTCTGTGGCGCCGTTCTCCGCGGCGCAGGCGATAGCCGCACGCCGCTGGCGGCGGCGGTGATTGCGAATATTGTCAATATCGTCGTCGCATACACGCTGATTTTCGGCAACTTCGGCTTGCCTGCCCTCGGTGTCGCCGGTAGCGCTTTTGGTGCCGCCGCGGGCTGGGGACTCGGCGCGGCGTTCATGCTGACGGTGATGGCGCGCGGCAACAAGGCGGTCTCGCTACAAGGGGTCTGGGGTTGGCGGCCTCAGATCGCAACGGGGCGGCAGATCTTGTCGCTTGGAGCGCCGGCTCGGGTGGAGCAGATGCTTTCCTCCGGCGCGTTCATGGTTTTGCTCGCGGTCGTCGCCTTGATCGGGACGCCAGCGCTGGGCGCGCAACAGATCGCGTTCACCGCGCTTTCGACGGCGTTCCTGCCCGGAATCGCTTTCTCCATCACCGCCACTGCCCTCGTAGGCCAAAGCATCGGCGCACGGCTTCCCAGCCACGCGCGACAAGCCTGGGTCATTTCCCTGCGCTGGGCGATCGCCTGGCTAGGAATTGGCGGAGTGCTGGTCTACATCTTCAGCGAACGGCTCATGCGGGTCTTCTCATCCGATCCCGAAGTCATCCATTCGGGGGTCAGCGCCCTGCATTCCCTCAGCTTTGTACTGCCGTTCTGTGCAGTGTGGTTCGTCAGCAGCGGCTGCCTGCGAGGCAGCGGCGACACGCGAACGCCACTCATCATAGGCGCCTCGACCATGTGGCTCTCGGTTCTTCTCGCCTGGATCGGCGTGCGCTGGTTCGATGCTGGCATGGGATGGGTCTGGTCCGGATTTGAGGTGACGTCGGCCCCAGCGTCGCTTCTGATGTGGTGGATTTTCCGGCAGTGAATTAGCGACTGCGAACGAGGTCGCCGCGATCTTCCCGGATCGAGTTCAGCTCTCGGACACTGATGTTGTTCTTTACCACCAACCATACGGGACATTTCGCCTCGGGCTGAGAGGCGGGTAGCAACCTTGATCCGCCAGCCGGTTGATCCGGCGCAGCAGCGCCTCGATCTCTCCACCGTCAATGACGTTCGACAGGGTGTCGCGTAATTCCTCACGCCGGTCCCGCAGACTTATCAGCTCTCGCATCAGAGGCGGTGAGATGGGCTCTCCGACGAACTGCCAAAGGACGGTTCGGAGCTTGGGCTCGCGATTGAACGTCAGGCCGTGATCGATGCCCCACACTTTGCCGGTAACGTCACGCAGGCAGTGGCTGATCTTGCGGTCGGCGTTGTTGACAATGTGGTCGAACAGCACCATCCGCTCAATCGCCGGGTCACGGCTGCTCCAGAAATCGTGAAGATCGGCGCGGCCGCTTTCCGGTTGCACATAGAGCTGAACGCTACCGATGCCATGGGGCCCATCTCGGACAACCGTCGCTGGCACCACATCCCAGCCCGCCCATCGGCTGAACAGATAAGCAGCAAGCTCCCGCAAGTAGAGGGTGCCGTCTGGAAAGTCGTACAGCGGAGCTTCACCCGCCTGGGGCTTATAGATGGCAAGTCGAGTTCGACCGTCTGGCGTTTCCAGCGCGACCGCAAAGGTGTAGTTTGATCCCCAGGGAACGAGGCGCGAGGCGGTGAAATCCGCATCGCGCAGCAGATCGAGAGCATCTTCTTCGGATAAGGGGGCCGGGGTTTCCTCGGCGCCACCGGCATCATCTCGCAATTCGAGAAATAGATCGGGCATCTTTGATTCCGAACTCAACCACTCGTCAATGGGCTGGCGCTGTCGGCAATTCTACTTCCCTCCCGGACCTGGTCAGGACTTGCCGGTCGCTGGTTCGAGGACGCTTGACTCGTGCGCTAAACCACCGTCGAGACGGCTTAGGGGTGAACAGAGCCATCGGCAGCCGAGCCCTTGCTTCAGAGATTTTGACCACCTGAGCCGTGTTCCCCCGGACTAGAAATCTCGCCAGCTGATGCCCGTCCCCTCGGTGATCTGGGTTACCAGGGCCTCTGGATCATGCACTGGGGGCAGACACGCGAAATGCTCACAGACATAGGCGGTTGCCTGTCCATCTCGTACCGGACGCTCCCGCAAGAACGGCAATTGGTCAGTCATATCGGCCTGACTCTCGTCGACGTACCCGACGATCAGATTCGGTTCGAATCGATCGTAAAGCGCGTCGTGGAGTGCCCGCAGGTCCGAATTCTCCCGATCACCGGCGAGCGCAACCTCCTTGACGGGTCCGAGATAAAAATCCACCGCGCTCAGATATCGACCGGCGGCAATTGGGTGCTCCCGCATAGTGCTCACCATCGCCCGCAGCAACTCGCTCGCCCGGTCCGAATAGTTCTCGGTACCTGTCATCGCACCAAGCCTGAGGAGCACGTCCGCCGCCACCGCGTTTCCCGAGGGAGTCGCGCCGTCATGGAGATCCCTCGGCCGGGC
>JAHWJF010000241.1 GCA_019348515.1 Chloroflexota bacterium
CCCACTCCGCCGCCGTGCGTGGCAGTGGCGGCCGCATCATGACCACCAACGGCAGCAAGATGAGCAGGACCAAGGCGTAGCGGACGGCGAGAAAGGTCAGCGGGCCGGTGTATTCCAGCCCCACCTTGCCGGCCGCGAACCCTCCGGACCAGAAGAGGAGGAAGATCGCCGGCGCCGCCTTTAAGAGGAGGGGCGAGGTCTCGTGAATCCCGTGAGCCGGCGCCGGCCTGGAAGCTGATGCTGGCGCGCTCAAGAGACGGGCGTTCCGCTGGCGACAGGGGTCGCGGTCTCCTCAGGTGGGGCGAGGTCGATAGGTACGTCGAAGTCGCTGAACCGGTTCAACATGTAGTGGAGGCGAGAGACCATCGCCTCTTGCCGCACGTAGCCCGTCTCTTCACCGACCCACCAGAGATACCAGGCGACCGTCTGCCGCCGCGGCTCGGTCAGGTCCGGCACGACGAACGCGAGAAGCCGGCACCGCTCGCCGTCGATCGTCTCCTCCCCAAGAAGCGTGAACCCGGTCGCGCGGAGATACTCCTCATCCCACTCCGAGGGGAGGACTACGGTCGCGCCCTCTTGCCTCTGCCAGCCGAGTTCACCGGGGAGGTTGATCCAGCGCGTCGATCCGATGATGACCGCTTCCATGCCGCCGGCGGCGCGATAGATGAACCCTGGCGGTGTGTCTTCGTCGCCAGCGGTCACGGCGTGGACGGAGAGCGCCGAATTCCCCTTGCCGTCGGCGATCCATTGCGTAAAGCGGACATCGCGCAGTGTCGTGATGGCCGCCATTCCCCGCTGGAATAGCGCCTCTCCCTCCGGCGACGATCCGTCAACCGGAACCGCAGCCGGACCGTTGATGTTCGGGTCGGGTATGAGGAGATGAAACTCAGCCGCCTCCCCGCCGCCCTCCACCTCGGCGCGGAACCGCCACCAGCCAGAAGGACTGAGCTGAGTCGTGGCAATCAGGGCGCCTTCGGCTTCTGGGTCCGGTTGCAGCGCAAGCGTCTCCGGCGGCGTGCCTGCCTCTGACAACGGCTGAGCGGTCAGCGCGACGATGCGCGATGCAAGGCCCGTCAAAGGGGCTGGTGTGCCTCTCACGGTCCTCGGCGTCATCTGCACCCGCAAGACGTTTTCCTCACCGGGACGCGCCGGGACCACGCGCAGGCTGACCCAGGGAGTGTCACTGAGAAAGGCATCCCCGGCGGGAGCGGCGAGATCGAGCTGGGGTATGCGATCCCAGTCGGGGATCGCCTGCGGTCTGGCCAGGAACCACCAGCCCGCACCAGCGGCGAGGAGCGCGAGGGCGAGCGCGGCGACGGCGATCGGAAGCCAGGACCGCGGTCGGGTGCGGCGGTCAGGCGCGTCGTCTTGGCGGACGAGGAGGTTCTCGCTCATCGCGCTAGTGCCGATGTCCGGCGTGGACCGGTCTTGGAACCGGGTTGGCGGCGGTCAGACATGCCTCATGCCCTTCCGGCGCGTCGATCGAGCAGCGGTCCCAATCGTCCCGCGAGGAGCGAGGCGGCTCCGGTTGCAGGGTCACGTGGGCGATGCCGAACTTCTCCCGCAACATCGCCGCCAACGCCTTCATGCGCTGCTCCCAGTCGGCGAAACTCGCGGTCTCGACGTGTGCCGAGAGGGCCGTCAACCCGGACGTGACGGTCCAGACATGGAGGTCATGGACGCCATCGACACCCGGCATGGCGCGCATAGCCTGGCGCACGTCGGCCACCGAAACACCACGCGGTGCGGCTTCCAATAGCACGTCCACCGACTCTCGCAGGAGCGACCACGCCCCGAAGACCACCAGCCCGCCGATGAGCACCGAGAGGATGGGATCGGCGATGTACCAGTCGGTGAAGGCGATCACCAACGCCGCCGCGATCGTTGCCACAGAGCCCATCAGGTCACCGAGGACGTGCAGAAAGGCGCCTCTGGTATTGAGGTTGTCGCGGTGTCCGCCGCCGCGAGAGAGCACCCAGGCGGCCGCGATATTGGCGAGCATGCCGGCGATGGCCACGACCAGCAAGGGACCACTCTCGACCTCCGGCGGTTCCTGGAGCCGCCGCCCCGCCTCCCAGAAGATATAGATCGCGAGGACGATCAGGGTGACGGCATTGACTAACGCGGCGAGGATCTCCGCGCGTAGATAGCCAAATGTCCGCTCGGCACTGGCCGGGCGGCTGGCCAGCCACATGGCAAACAGGGCCAGGCCAATGGCGGCGACGTCTGTAAGCATATGTGCGGCGTCGGCGAGCAGCGCCAGGGAGTTGGAAATGTAGGCGCCGACAAGCTCGACGACGAAAAAGGTCGTAGTGATTCCCAGGGCGATGACCAGGGGACGACGGTTGACGCGAGCGGAGCGCTCACTTGCCGCCGCACTGTTGGTGTCTTCGGCGCTGTGTGGCGCATGCTCCAGTTCCTGAGAAGTGCCGGGTTCGTCATCGCGATGGGAGTGGGGAGAGCTGGAACGGCCATCTGCCGGTTTCGAGTCGTTCATCGCGCTCATGATAAGCGGACTGGCCCGTGATCGCTCGGATCGTGCCGAACCGTGGTTGGATCGGCAGTGTGCGGCAACGTCCCTAGCGGGCACCGCCACAGGTCGTCGCGCAGGACGTGCTCGATGCCGCGGCACAGTGAATGTGTCATTTCGGAGTCCGCAGGCGAAGAATCTCGTCTGCAGGAACGGACGCGGACTCACGCCGAGATGCTGCACGTTCGTTCCTCTGCAAGACACCGTCGACATGTCGGTATACCAAGGTAGGAGCTTGTCTCGACGTTGTTGCTCGCCACAACGATCTAGCGCTCTGTTCTACGGACGTGTCCCGATACTGTCGAATGCGACACCCGGTTCGTGACCGGCGGCCAAGGCGCCTCGAGACCCCGTGGTACGCTTCCGGGGATAGCTGGGCCGCACGTCCATGAGTGGATCGAGCGGTGTCCCTCTCGTCTTCTTTCACTTTCAGGAAGTAGCGACGCGATCCGTGCAACGACGACGCGGCAACTCGGGATTGAAGGCCTGGATCAGTCTCCTGTGGGCCCTGGCACTTCTCGGGCTCCTTCTCCTCCCCTCTGATTACCGGGCTGGCGCCGAGATCGCGCATGGGCACTCGCTCGTCCAGCTCTGGGTCGATGCCACTGACGGAACGGTTGATCACGCACACGATCACCATCTCGTGCCCGATCCGGCCTCCCCCCTTACCACATCATGGCTTGATCCGCTGGTCGGCGACCCGGGCACTGCCGGGTCGAGCCGCCCCGTCGACGAGGCGCCCGACGCGGCAAAACAGCACGATTCAGCGCCGACCGCGAGCGGTATCCAACTTCTTCTGACCACGGGAATTGTTCTTCTGGCCGTGGGTTGGCGTCTGGAACCGGCCGCCGGGTCCGATCGGCTGGTTACTGGCCTGTCTCCGCGTGTTGTTGTCCCTCCACCCCGGTGGACCCCTCACCCGGCGTAAGCGCGATTCAACGGTGTCTCGCCGCGTCTTGGTCCTACCTCGGCGCTTCCCGCGGGGGCTGAGGGACCGGTGGGATCACGACCTCGCCCGGCAATGATCGACGTGATGGAAGAGAGGAGAAGCTCAGTGCACGTGCATCAATCAGCCACAATGACACCATGCCGAAAGCGTCGTGGAAGCCTCCTGGCGGCAGCGATCTCGATCGTCGCGACAGCTCTCGTTACCATGGCGGGTACGGCACTCGCGCATGAGGAGCACGGCCACCCGACGCGGATTCATGAAGGGTCGTGCGAGGATCTCGGCGCGGTGGGGTTTCGCCTCAATGGGGTAGGTGGCAGCGTCGACCTGGACGACACGCCGATCGCAACCGCCACCCCTGTCAACCCGGATTCCGCGTACCAGGTGCTGGTCAGCGAGACGACGATCGACGCGACGATCGACGACGTGCTCGCCGCCGAGCACGCGGTAATGATTTATGAGAGCGACGATGTCATGGACGCCATCGCCTGTGGCAATGTCGGAGGTGCGATGCACGGCGATACGCTCTTTACTGCCCTGGCCGAAGCGGGTGTTCCCGGACACAGCGGTTTCGCGCTATTTCGTTCTGAAGGCGCACAGACCGTCGTTACCGTGATTCTCGGACACGGTCTTGCGCCAGTCTCGGCCTCGGGCGCGAGTGAAGGCCATGACGAGGAGGATGAGGACGACGCTGTGCACGAGCACACTGACGGAGGGGAGAATTCCGGCCACGATCACGTGGGCGAGGAGGATGGTAGCCATGCCATGGCAACTCCTGAAGCCTAAGACCCGAGCGATAGGGATGGCGCCGCTCAGTCTCCGCTTGACCGGTGGCACCCTTGCGCTGGCATTCTTGCTGCTCTGCCTCCCTGGTATGGTGCTGGCTCATGTCGATATCGACGTGGGCGATGGACAGTACGTGATGGAAGTCGGCTTCCGCGACGAGCCGGCATACCTGGGCCAACTGAACGCGGTCCACGTGAGCGTCGAGGAGTACGCCACTGGTGGTACCGAACCGGTAGAGGGTCTGGCGGCAACGCTCGATGCCGAGGTTTCCAGGGACGGGCAGACCCTCAGTGTTCCCCTCGAGCCACGGGGCGACGGTGTCTACGAGGGAGCGTTTGTCCCAACGGCGGCGGGCGATTACACATTTCGCGTCTTTGGCACTATTGGCGACGCGGCAGTCGATGAGAGCGTGACATCGGGTCCATCCACGTTCAACAGCGTCGAGCCGCTGTCCGCGATCGAGTTTCCGGTTGAGCGACCGGATGCCGTCCAATTGCGGGCAGAGATCGCGGACGTAACTGACGCTGTCGGCACGGCGCGTACTCTCGGCATCGCCGGAATCGCTGCCGGCGTCCTTGGACTGATTCTCGCCGCCGTCGCCCTGATCCGGGCGGGACGGCCGAAGACGGAGCCGGCTTCGCGCCCGATCGAACCCTCCGGAAAGCTGATCCGATGATCAGTTCGCTCCCAGGCCGGTGAGGGGCGTAGCCTGATGAGCCGGTGCAGGGGTCTCGGCGGCTTGCGCGGAGCCGCGCTGCTGATCGTCTTGATCGTGGCCCAGGTTCTGTTGCCCGCCAACTCGGTATCCGGGCATGCGTTCCTCGAAAGCAGCGATCCTGCCGCCAATGCTGTCCTACCAGAGGCGCCACAAACCATCCGGTTGACCTTCACCGAGCCGCTGGAGACATCCTATTCACGGGCCGAGTTGTTCGATCAGACTGGAGCGGCGGTTCCCGGTGCGACCAGCAGCGTTGGACCTGACCCGCGGTCGATGTCGGTCACGATCCCCCCTGGGCTGGCCAACGGCACGTATTCCCTCCTCTGGCGCACGCTCTCGACGGTGGATGGTCACACGGCCCAGGGCTACCTGCCCTTTACGGTCGGCACCGAGGCCGATGTGCGCATCGCCACCCAGCCAACGGTACCCACGACCACAGGCACCCTCCCGGAAGGGGCGCTCTCGGTTGCCCGCTGGCTGGCATTGCTTGGACTGGCGGCGGTGGCCGCCATCTGGCCGACATGGCTCTTCGTCGTGCGTCCGGCGATCTCTCCCGCCTGGCAGCTTGGACCAGCACTGACTCGCCGCGTCCGCAGGTACGCGATTTATGCGTTCGTCTTCGCCGTGTTTGCCAACATCGTGGCGCTGGTGGTGCAGGCGGCGGCTATCTCTGGTCTCCCGGATCTCCTGAACGGCCTCACGACAACCCTCGGCGATACGCGGTACGGCACCTGGTGGTTAGTTCGGATGGGTGTTCTGCTCGTATTTGCCGCGGTCTTGCTGGGAACCGCGTGGTGGTGGCCCTGGCAAAGGCGGCCGGCTACGGTGCTGGCACTCATCGCCACCGCCGCGCTGCCGCTTCCGTCAGGAGGAGTGCGGGGCCGGTCAGCGAGACTGT
>JAHWJF010000242.1 GCA_019348515.1 Chloroflexota bacterium
AGGGCACGTGCCGACCGCCGTTTACCGGCGCTATTCGCTGCCGGCCAGCACACGGTTAGAGGGCCCTTGCATTCTCAAGGAGCCGGGTTCAACCACCCTGGTCGAGCCGGGGATGACCGTCGAGGTACTTCCGGATGGGCAGTTACTGATCGAAACGGGTGTGTCATGAGTGCTATCAGCGGTGAGCAGAGAAACCTGAGCCTGACCGGGAGCGAACACACGGGGCTGGATCCCGTGACGCTCACCGTCATCGACAACTTCCTGACCTCGACGTGCCGGGACATGGGCGTGACGATGATGAAGACGAGCTACTCGCCGATCTTCAACGAGTCGCTCGACTTCTCGTGCGTCATATTCGACCCGGAAGGGCAGATGCTGGCGCAGGCCGAGTTCTGCCCCTCGCAGATCGGCACCATCAAATTCACCGTCACCTGGACGCTCGACGAGCTTGGGGTCGATGCCTTTGCGCCCGGCGATGTCGTCCTCCACAACGATCCCTACCGTGGCTCCGGGCACGTCCCCGAGCACATGATGCTCAAGCCGGTGTTCCACAGCGGGCAACTCTTCGGGTTTGTGGCGAACGTCGCTCACATGTCAGAACCCGGCGCCAAGACCCCAGGTGGCCTATCCGGCGACGCCACCGAGGTTTTCCAGGAAGGGCTGCTCTTGCCGCCGGTCAAAATCAAGCACCGAGGAGAGGACAACGAGGATATCTGGAAAATCATCCTCGCGAATCACCGCACGCCAAAGGTGACCTTTGGCGATTTTCGGGCGATGATGGCCTCGCTCGATCTGGCTGAAGAGCGGCTGCACGAGCTGCTCGACGTCCACGGCGTGACCACGATCCGCGCCGCCTGCCGTGAGTTGATCGAGATCGCCGAGCGCCGCATGCGCGCCGAGATCCGGGCCATTCCCAACGGGGTCTACGAGTTCGAAGACGTGATCGAGGACGATGGCATCAGCGACCGCTCGTATCCAATGCGGCTGCGACTGACGGTCCGGGATGACGATGTCATTGCCGACTTCACGGGATCGGCGCCGCAAGCCGTGGGGCCGGTCAACGCCATCTACGCCGTCACGGCCTCCGCGGTCTACAACGCGATCCTGCATTTGACCGATCCCACGATCCCTCGTAACGAAGGATGCTACCGGCCGATCACCGTCATCGCGCCGCCTGGCACGATCGTCAACTGCACCTTTCCGGCGCCGGTTGCGGGTGGCAACACCGAGACAAGCCCACGCATCACGGACATGGTTTTTGGCGCGTTGCAAGTGGCGATTCCGGAGCGAGTCGTGGCGGCTTGTGGTGGCACCTCATCGCCGTTTCTGTTTGGTGGCGTTGATCCTCGCGACGGAGGTCTCTATGCCCACTTCCATTTCGAGGGTGTCGGTTGGGGTGGGCGAGCGGGGTTGGACGGGAACGACATGGTCGTCACGATCAATGGCAACTGCCGGAACACGCCGGTCGAAGTCTTCGAGACGCGATATCCGGCGTTCCTGATCGAGGAATACCGCCTGTTGCCAGATTCCGGCGGACCGGGCGAGTTCCGGGGCGGTCTGGGAGGTGAGCGATTGTTGACCGTCACCTCCGATGTTACCGTCAGCGCGTTGCTGAACCGGATGAAGGCCGATCCCTGGGGGATCCTCGACGGCGGCAATGGTGCGCGCGGTGGAATTTGGGTGAAGCGAGCGGGCGAGGAATCCTGGCAAACGTTCGTCGAGGCATTCGGGACAATATCGCCGTCGAAGTTTTCCGGGATCAGGTTGCGGCCAGGCGATCAGGTGCGGCTGGCGATGCCCGGCGGGGGCGGCTACGGTGACCCGGAGCGTCGCGATCGCGCGTCGGTGGCCCGGGACATTGCGGAGGGCTTCGTCACGTCTGACCGGGCCAGCGCCGACTATGGGTACCGGGGATGAACGTGGATGATGGCCGGGCTGAATCAGACTCTGGCGCGGACATTGCCAGCCAGTCCGGCGCGTGGATTACCCCTCCGATCAGCTACGTCGACCCGAGGCGACGGTTCTGCGCATTCTGTGGGCGCCCGATCGCGCGGCGATTCTGGCGGGTGAGCCGCGGCGGCGGGGAAGGCATCTTCTGCGATCTCGCGCACGCGCGACTGGACACAACATATCCCAGGAGTACCACTCCACGCCTTGACGATTTGGAGAGCAACTGAGAACCGGGCGTGCAGACGCCCCGGACGGGGCCGGGGCGTCGCGGGATGGGTGGTCCGGTGTGCGGACCGGGTCGACGACCGGGAGGGAAGGGGAACCGATCGACGACGTAGGTATGATGGATGGCGGTGACAAACGGGCAAAGTGCCGTTCGGGCCTGCCATTAGGCCCATTCGTACTGCAATGGATCTCGATCATTCATCGCGAATCCCGATTCGCTTCAAGAAGTATCGTCTTGCCTGGGACAGGCGGGGCGATGGAAAGGTCAATTGCCGTGGGCGTGTACCAGCAGCTCGGTGTGCGACGGGTCATCAATGCGGATGCGACACTGACCCGGCTTGGCGGGTCACTCATGCCCTCGGATGTCCTTGATGCCATGCGCGAGGCCGCCGGCTGCTTCGTCGACATGTACGAGCTGCAGGAGGTCGTGGGAAAACGGCTGGCCACGTTGACACGAAATGAGGCTGCCTACGTCTCCAGTGGCGCAGCCGCGGGCCTCGTCCTGACGACACTGGCCGCAATGACAGACGGTGATCTGCCAACGATCGCGCGGTTGATCGAGACGGGCGAAGCGCCAAAGAACGAGGTCATTATCCAGCGAGCACACCGTATTCCTTACGACCCGGCAATCCGGCTTGCCGGCGCACGCATCGTCGACGTCGGCAATCGCCTGCAGACGTTTCCATGGGAGCTGGAAGCGGCGATTACGCCACGCACGGCGATGATCTTCTATTCGGCCGGGGCTCACCTGGCGAGTGGGGCATTGCCGCTCTCGCGGACAGTGGAGATCGCTCACTCGCACGGGATTCCGGTTGTGGTCGATGCCGCGGCCCAACTCCCACCGACAGAAAACGTGTGGCGGTTTACGCGAGAGCTCGGCGCGGACGCGGCGGTTTTCTCTGGTGGCAAGGACTTCCGCGGACCACAAGCCAGTGGTCTGATCGTCGGCTCAGAGAAGATGATCTCCGCGATCGCCGTCAATGGTCCGCCCCACCAGCGGCTGGCCCGCCCCATGAAGGTCGGCAAAGAAGAGATGATCGGATTGCTCGCCGCCGTGGAGCGCCATGTCGCCGAGGATTGGCGAGAGCGAGCGCAACGGTATGAAGAGACGGTTGGCCGCTGGGTCGAGCATTTCCGAGAGTTGCCCGGGATGACGGCGTCTCGCGTGTTCCCGAACGAGGCTGGGCAACCAACCCCACGGTGCCGCATCGCGTTTGCGGCCGAGAGCGGGGTCAGCGGAGCTGAGGCCGCTCGGCTGCTCTGGGAGGGTGACCCGCGAGTCGCGGTTGCCGTCGATGGCCTCGACGCGATCTCGATCACTCCTGAGTTGCTCGTTGAAGGCGAAGAACGGATCCTGTTCGAAAGGATAGGCGCCCTTACGCGTTCACCGGCGGGTGTAACAGACTCCCGGCTCCCCGCCTAGGGCTCCTGGCCGTCGTAGCGGGCAAGGATCAAGCAGGCATTCTGCCCACCGAGTCCGAAGGCATGCTTGGCCACGATCTCGACATCTCTGGCCCGCGGAGCGCCGTGCACGATGTCCAGGCCGATCGCCTCGTCCGGGTTCTGATAGTTGCGGGTGGGAGGGATCGTCTGGTCAGAAATCGTCCGCACTGCTGCAATCGTCTCCAGAGCGCCCGCGGCACCCATACAGTGACCCAGGGCCCCTTTCATGGAGGTGACGGGGATCGACGGCGCTCGCTCGCCATAAATCAGGCGAATAGCCTCTGATTCCGCCAGGTCTCCGGCGGGGGTCGACGCCGCATGGGCGTTGATGTGATCGACTTCTTCGGGAGCGACACCGGCGTCGTCCAGCGCGGTACGCATGGCGCGGGCGCCGCCCCGCCCGTCGGGAAGCGGCGCGATCGGATGGTACGCGTCGTTCGACGTGCCGAAACCGAGCACTTCGGCGTAAATGCGGGCGCCGCGGTTCAACGCGTGCTCAAGATCTTCCAGCACCAGCATCGCGGCGCCTTCCCCAAGCACGAACCCGGCGCGTGAGGCGTCGAAGGGCCGGCTGCCGGCAGCGGGGTCGTCGTTGCTGTCGGTAACCAGGGCGCGCATGACCGCGAACCCCGCCGCGTACATCGGGTGATGGGTCGATTCCGTGGCGCCGCCAATCATGATCGGCGCGTTGCCGTCACGCACTTCCTCGAAGGCTTCGCCGATCGCTTGCGCCCCGGTTGCGCAGGCTGTAGTCAGGGTCAGGCTGGGACCGCCCATGCCGAACCGCGACTGCACCCCATATCCGGCGAGGTTATGTGGGAACGAAACGTGGAGATGGATCGGCACGCCTCGCACCCCGCGCCCTTTGTACGACTCCCAGGCGTCGAGAAAGTCATCGTGGACGCCGGCGCCGCAGGTGCCGATTACCGCACCCGCGGGTTCCAGCGAGGTTCTCGGTTCATACGTCTCGTCGTCGATCAGACCAGCGTCCATCAGCGCTTCGCCCGCGGCTTCAACGGCCAGCCGCGCGAATCGAGACGTATTGCGGAGGGTCTTCCCCTCGAGGAATCGGTTGGGGATCGTCTCGTCGTTGACGTCACCCCGGATGGTGCAGTTGATGATCGCGGGATCGAGGTTTTCGGCGGTGCGGATGCCAGAATCTCCCGCAAGCAGCCGATCCCAGAGTTCCCCTGCGGTGGGTCCCAGCGATGAGATAGCGCCGAGGCCCGTGACCACCACGCGACGCCTCGGCCGGGGTTGGTTTCGTTCGTATTGTGTCATCGCCTTCGCCTTCGCCTCTGCAAGTACAGGGTTAGTTGGTTACAAGGAGCGTCTCAGCGCACCGCATGAACTTGACAGTATCATCGAAATCGACGATTCCAGCGTCTGACCCGAGACCTTGGATGACGAGCCCAGCGGCGGCGGTGCCGAGGCGCGCGCAGTCGACGATATCCCAGCCGCGGAGAAGACCGACGATGAATCCCGCGCAGTAAGCGTCGCCGCAACCCGTCGAATCCACAACTGGTGAAACGAACGCAGGGACGCGGATCTCTTCGATGTCGCCGTTGGTTCCCCGCCAGGCGATGCTGCTCCCTTCGGCCCCCATCTTGAAGATGGTGTGGCGGACGCCGCGGTCGAGGAAGAACTGGATCACGTCATGCCGCTCGTGAAGCCCACAGATCATGCGTGCTTCGTCGAAACCGGGCATGAAGTAGTCGACGTATGGCAGCGCGGGCTCGATGACCTGTAGGAGGTCGGGCCGGTCGATGGCGAGCACATCCAAGGTGACGGGCACGCCGCGCTCCTTGGCGAAAGCAAGGACGCGTGCGGTTGGCGGACCGTCGAGTTTCGGCATCAGGTAGGTGCCGCCGAAATGAAGATGATCGGCATCGGCAATGGCGTCGAAATCGACGTCCTCGATTGTCAGCTCGGCGTTCGCGCCGAGCACATGCAGGGCCGGACGCTCCCCATTTGGCCGGATGGGCAGCATAGTCGCTGAGGTCTGGACCGAGGGCTTGCGCGTCAGGCCGCGTGTGTCGATCCCGTACCGGGTCATGGTGTCGGCGATGAAGTTTCCGGCTGCGTCTTCGCCAATGGCTCCCATAGCGAGGACGTTGACGCCGAGCTTGGCGAGATCGACGCTGGTACCAGCGGCAGTTCCGGCCACAGTTAGCCGAATCTCCTCGAGCAGATCGACATCTTGTCCCGGCGGTATACGGGTCACCGGCCGCCCAAGGACGTCAAGGATATGGATCCCGA
>JAHWJF010000243.1:0-1351 GCA_019348515.1 Chloroflexota bacterium
ATCGTCCGGGTACCTCGTCGCCCACGTTCTTCCCAGGCTCGTCGGTGGTCTGACAGCAGATGAGGCCCTCGTCACAGGGAGCTTCGGTCCCGGTGGTGCAGGCGCACCCGGCACCGGTGCAGACCACTGGCGCAGGCGGCTCGGTGTCGCACAATCCATTCGCGTTGCAGTAGCCAGAGCAGCAGCCCGGGCAGCTATCGCCCCAGTTGCAGGTCGCGTCGCAGCCACCGCCATTGTCGGTGCAGGGCGGCGGTCCACAGATGTCCGCCGGCTGGCAGCTGCCTGGTCCTCCCGGCACCGATGGATCGGTCAGGCAGCAGATGAGACCATCGTCGCACGCGCCCTGCACGCCGCCATTGCAGGCGCAGCCTTCACCGGTACAGGGCGGGGGGGCGCAGTTCGCCGTGCAGGTTCCGGCGCCACCCGGGACCTCCTGCCCATTCTGGCAGCAGACCAGGCCAGCATCGCAGTTACCCTGAACGCCACCCGTGCAATCGCAGCCTTCGCCAGTGCACGGCGGTGGCGCGCACTGGTCCTCGGGCTGGCACGTGCCGGCCCCACCGGGGATGGCCACACCATCCTGGCAGCAGACCAGACCGGCATCGCACGCGCCGAGTACGCCGCCGTTGCAATCACATCCTTGACCGGTGCAGGGTGCTGGGGTGCACTCCGCTTCCGCAACGCAGGTTCCCGCGCCGCCAGGAATCGGCTCTCCGTTCTGGCAGCAGACCAGTCCCGCGTCGCAGTTACCTTGCACCCCACCGTTGCACGCGCAGCCTTCGCCAGTGCAAGGCGGGTTGCACTCCGCTTCCGTCTGGCACGTGCCAGGACCGCCAAGGGTTCCGGTCGTACCGCAGCAGACTAGCCCCGCATCGCACTGCGATTGCGTCCCTGTCGTGCACTCGCAGCCTGCTCCCGTGCATGGTGGGTTGCACTCGGCCTCGGTCAGACAGGTGCCAGGTCCGCCCGGCGTGCCGGTTGTGCCGCAGCAAATCAGGCCGGCGTCGCAGGGCGCCTGCGTTCCGGTCGTGCAGTCGCAGCCTTCCCCGGTGCAGGGAGGAGCCGACGCATCGGCGCACTGCCCACTTTCATTGCAGTAGTTGGAGCAGCAGCTCGGGCAGGCATCGCCCGCACCACAGCTCGTGTCGCAGGCGTCGCCGTTTTCTACACACGCGTTCGGGTAGCAGACCTCCCGCGTCTGGCAGACGCCGGGACCACCTCGTACATCGGTGGTTGGGCAGCAGATGAGACCGCGGTCGCACGGTCGCCGCGTTCCGGTCGAGCAGACGCATCCCTCGCCGGTGCATGGCTCCGGAGTTGGTGTTGGAGTCGCGGGCGCGGTGGTCGGCGA
>JAHWJF010000243.1:1451-5873 GCA_019348515.1 Chloroflexota bacterium
CGTTGCGGTCGGAGCGCCGGGAGCGGTCGTTGCGGCCGGTCTCGTGGTCCCGGTGGTCTGGTGCGTCGCGCCGGGGCAGGTATTGCGGAACATCTGCACGGCGCCCGCATGGACGTAGGTATCGCCGGAGACCGCCTCCTCCGGCGCCGGCAGCAAGCCTCCAAGGTTTCGGGCGATCCAGTTCGCCTCCGCGGTGGCGAAGTTCTCGAAATCCTCCTGGCTGCGGAAGACCGCAACCGTGGCGAAGTCGCCGTCCTCGTCCTCCACCGCGAAGTAGGCGATGAATCCGGGGGCGTCGCAGGCGTCCTCGATATAGCCGCGCTGCAATGCCGTGCGCACCGCGGTCGTCGGGCCGTCCAGAGTGTACCGGCGGATCACGGTGTAGACCGGCTCGTCGTCCTGACCCTGGGCTGCGGCCGGAGCGGCACGCACCCCGGCCGACGCGAGCAACGTCGCCGAGGCGGCGGCCCCGGCGCGACGCAGCGCGTTGCGCCGCGAAAGGCGACCAGCCAGGGTTTTGGCCAGATTATCGAATCGCTGGGCGTCCACGGTCTTGCAGCCTCCCTTGACGATGCTCGGCGAATCACACGCGAGCACAACCGCGGCTCAGCGAGCGCGGGCGGGGAGAGTGCGGGGATGCCCTAAGGATACGATGACTTGGAGGAACAGGCAGATCGGCGGAGTGGCCGCGGCGGCTGGGCTCGCTATCCTTTGACCGCTCCCAGTGTGAACCCGGCGATGAAGCGGTCGAGGAAGAGGTTGTAAAGGAGCGCGATCGGGATGGCCACGATCGCGGCGGCGGCCATCAGCGACTGCCAGAAGAAGACATCTCCCCGGATCAGCTCCGTGGTGACCCCGATGGAGATGGTCTTCTGATGTGATGAGGTAACGAAGGCCAACGCGTAGACGAATTCATGCATCGTCAGCGCGAAGCTGAAGACCACCACCGTCAGCAGCCCTGGCACCGACACCGGCAGAACCGTCCGCCAAATGGCCCCCAGCCGGCTGTAGCCATCGATCATCGCCTGCTCTTCGATGTCACGCGGGATCGATTTGAAGAACCCCATCAGCAGCCAGGTGCAGAACGGGATGGTGAACGTCGGGTAGACGAGCACCATTGCCCACCAGGTGTTCCGCAATCCGAGATCCGCGACCACCCGTGAGAGTGGGATGAACAGCAACGTCGGCGGCACCAGGTAGACGAGGAAGATAGCGATGCCCAGCCCTTCCCCCCACCTCCCGGCCAGCCGCGAGAGGCTGTAGGCGGCGGGCACCGCCCCGATGAGTGTGACCAGCACGACGAGTACCGCGACGACCAGCGTGTTGCGGGCGAAGGTGGCGTACTCCGTCCGCTCGAAGAGGAAGGTGATGTTCCCGAGCGTCGGCGGGTCGTTGAAGAGGACCGGGTTGCGGTTAGGATCGTAGAGATCGGTGTTCTGCTTAAAGACGGTTAAGATCATCCAGGCAAAAGGGAGCGCCGCGAAAAGCGCGAAAAACGTCGCGGTCACATACAGCACGCCCCGCGTCGCCACCTGCCGTATTCGCGCCTGCCGCCGCTCACGTTCGTTGGCCGCATCATCCCAGACAGGCGCGTTCGGCCCGGGCATTGCGACGGCGGGCGACGCAAGCGTCGCCCCTACTTGCCGCCTCGTCGTCTTGTCGTCTTCTTGCAGCCGTCTTGCCGTCTCGGTCACACCGTTTCCGCCCGCTTCGCGATTCTCAGCATCATCGCCGCCACACCGACCAGCACGGGGAAGAGGAACAGAGCAATTGCGGCGCCCTGACCCAGGCTCCCGCCTTCGATCCCCTTGAAATAGGCCCAGCTCGCCAGCACCTGGGTCGAATCGACCGGCCCACCCCGGGTGAGGATGTAGACAACGGTCATATCGGTAAAGGTGAAGACGATGCCGTAGAGGACCGCCACGGCCATGATCGGCAGCAGCAACGGGATGCGGATAGCGAAGACTTGGC
Source organism: Chloroflexota bacterium (assembly GCA_019348515.1). Taxonomy (GTDB): domain Bacteria; phylum Chloroflexota; class Chloroflexia; order Thermomicrobiales; family UBA6265; genus JACCXM01. The sequence continues at coordinate 3,423 of JAHWJF010000243.1, forward strand.
GGAAGAATCCGGCGCCATCAACATTCGCCGCGTCCTTGACATCCTGCGGGATCGCCGTCAGCCCCGCCAGCAGGATCACGGTGGCAAGCGGCAGGGTCCGCCAGACGTGGACGAACAGAACGGAGAACTGAGCGCGGTCAGGGTAGGCGAGCCACAGGGCGTTCGTGCCGAACCAGTCCGATCCCAGCGGGCTCCCGACCCCCAGTAACCCGACCTGGCGCAGCAGGTAATCGATCGGGCTGTAGACGTTGTCGAGCGTCCAGAGCCAGCCTAGCACCCCGAGTGCGATCGGCGTCGTCCAGGGCAGCAGTACCAGAAAGCGGACCAGCCGCTTCCCCTTGAAGTCGGCCGAAAGCACGAGCGCCAAGATGTTGGCCAGCACTAGCACAATCATCTGCGAGACGATCGTGAACACGAACGTGTTTTTCAGGGCCGTGCGGAAGGTGGAACTGTCGAGCGCGTCGCGGAAGTTTTGCAGCCCGACGAAGTCGATGCTTTGATCGCCAACCGTCACGTCGCTCAGGCTGTACATCACCGCGAGCACCAGTGGGATGCCGACCAGCGCGACGATGTAGATGACGGCCGGCAGCAGCAGCACCGGTCCCAGCACGCTCTCCCGGTCCAGCCAGTAGCGGCCTTGCCGCGTCTCGGGGAGGGCCGCCGCATCCGCCCGGGCACTCACGCTCATGGCTGCCTCCCGTTGGTCGGACGGTCGAGGCGCAGCCCCGTTTCCGGGTGGAATCGCTTCAGATCATTGCGGCGCACGGCGTAGTCGGTCGTACTCCCGATCTCGGTATTGATGTCGGAATTCGCGGGGAACCGGGCGACCGCTTTCGCCTCACCGACCTCCCCGTAGAGCAGCCGCTCCGCTCCCAGATACTCGGTGCGGTGGACGTGATAGGGAAAGCGCACCCAGTCGTTTCCCATCCCCGCCTCCCATGGAATGAAATGCTCTGGCCGGAACCCGAGCAGCTCACCGGAGGCGGCATCCGGGATCAGGTTCATCGGCGGCGAGCCGAGAAAGGTGGCGACGAAGGTGTCGGCCGGCTCGTCATAGATCTCGTGCGGGGTCCCCACCTGGCGAATGCGACCCTGCTCCATCACCGCGATGCGGTCACCCATGCCCATCGCCTCGACCTGGTCGTGGGTGACGTAGATGGTCGTCGTCCCCACGCGGCGCTGGAAGCCCTGCAGCTCATCCCGTGCCGAAGCCCTCCGCTGCGCATCGAGGTTGGAGAGCGGCTCATCAAGGAGGAACACGGTCGGCTCCCGTACCAGTGCCCGCGCTAGCGCCACTCGCTGCCGCTGCCCGCCGGAGAGCTGGCGCGGCTTGCGATCGAGGAACCCCTCGATACCGAGAATGCCCGCCGCCCAGGCCACGCGCCGCGTCTGCTCAGCTTTAGGCAATTTGGCCGCCTTCAGCGGAAACGCGATGTTGTTGTAGACCGTCATGTGCGGGTAGAGCGCGTAGCTCTGGAAGACCATGGCGATCTGACGGGCACGTGGTGGCAGATTGGTCACCACCCGCCCTCCGATGAGGATGTCGCCGTCGGTCGGTGGCTCCAACCCGCCGATCATCCGTAGCAGCGTCGTCTTGCCACACCCTGACGGCCCCAGCAGGACCAGAAACTCTCCGTCCGTGGAGGCTAGGTCGATGCCGTCGACGGCAGCGACGCCGTCGAAACGCTTGCTCAGTTCGCGAACCTCGACGACGGCCATGGCTAGATGAGTCGAGGAGTCGAGACGTCGAGGTGTCGAGGCGTATGAGGCCGCTTGTCACGCACGCGTGTTCTCATGGCGCTAGTCACTTCCCGCGGTCGTCATCGACCATCTTCTGCTCGACTGTTCGACTCCACGACTTCTCGACTCAGGAGCCCCCGCCCATGAGCCCCTCGGCCCGCCACTTCTCGAAGATGGCGGTGATCTCCTCCTCTGCCTGCGCCACCGACTCCTCAGCAGTTTGCTGCCCTTGGGCGGCGCGGGCCATCATGTTCGGCAGAATCGGCAGATTGAAGATCTCCCCCATGGCCGCGTTGGCCGGGCCGGGGTGACCGAGGTTGGTCGTCCAGTCGTTCGCGGTCTCCAGGACGGCCAGCTTATCTGGCGGCTCCGAGCCGTAGGGATCGTCGGCCAGCCACTCGGAAAGCTCTGGTACGGTCGACGGCCAAGCCGGGAAGTTATAGAGCTCGCTCTCGTAGCTCGCTTGGGTGTAGTTGGCGACCAGGTGCATGAGGAATTCTTTGGCCGTGTCGACGTTCTGCGAGTGCTTGGGAATCATGTCGATGAAAACGGCGTGGCCGTGCGCTAACGCCCAATCTTCACCGGCCGGCCCCAGCAACGGGGTGCGGAAGAAGATATCCTCGCCGACCTCGGGCTGGTCCTTCTGCGCGGTGCGGTAGGCGGAGATCGAGTTGAGGATGTAGGAGGCGCGGCCGGCGACGAGGAGCTGGT
>JAHWJF010000244.1 GCA_019348515.1 Chloroflexota bacterium
CGTCCCTCCAAGCGCCCATGGACTCTGCTTCTGGCGTGTCAGCACGAGCTCGAGCACGTGGCGGCCTAACAGCTCAGTCTCGTTCGTCAGGCCGTGCATCGATTCCTCACCCCGTGTTGCGGCCTCTGTAGGTTCGCCTGACTGGGACAAAGTCGCCATCCGCACGGACGTTGAGACGCGGCCGGCGCTGCCTCTTCGACTCGAGATGCCATCCCGGCAACAGCACGCTACCTCAACTCAGGTATGAGGTGTGCGGACTCGGGGGGAAAGGTCACGATCGCCGGTTCTCCAGAAGCCCATCGGTGCTTGGACGCAACCCACGGGATGAGCGCGACGATCGGCGCCGGGGTTTCGACGACGAGCCGCGCGCCGGACGACAGCGACGTGACCTCGACAATCGAACCCGGCAGCGCGTTCCACTCGGGTGGAGCGAACTCAGCCGGTCCCAGGACCTGGACCGATCCAGCCGGGAGCGTCAGGCTCACCGGCTTCCCGGCCGGGATCGTTGGCGAGAGGGACGTTCGGGATCGCACCGAAGGTCCGGCAGGCTGCAGCGCAATGCATGTGTACTCATTGTCGATCCCCGTCACCCGCGCGGACAGGATAGTCTCGACGCCGAGCAACGACGCCGCCTCGCGTGAAGGGGGATGAGCGATCAGACTCGGCGCCGGCCCGGTCGCCACAATGCGACCTCCCGACATCACCGCAACGCGGTCCCCGAACGCAAATGCCTCATCCCGATCATGTGTCACCAGCAGTGCCGCGGCGCCGGTTTCGCGCAGGCATTGACGTAGGGCCGGCAACAGCGACGTTCGCGTCGGAGCATCGAGCGCGCTGAAGGGCTCATCCAGGAGCAGAATGCTTGGCTCAGTGGCGAAGGCTCGCGCCAACGCCACCCGGGCAGCCTCGCCGCCGGATAGACTCCGCGCCTTGCGGTCGGTGAGGTGTCCCACGCCAAAGCGCTCGAGCCACGTGCGGGCACGTCGCTCCGCTTCCTGGCGCGACCGGCCCTGGAAGCGAAGCCCCGCCGCCGCGTTGACGAGAACGCTCACGTCAAAAAGCAGCGGAGCCTGGAAGACGACCGAAAGCGCCCGACGCAACGTGGCCGCGTTTCGCGACGACGCCGTCTGGCCGAGGATGTGCACCGAGCCGTGGTCGGGCCGCCGCAGCAGTGCCGCGACATGCAGGAGTGTCGTCTTCCCCGCGCCATTGGGACCGATCAGCGCCAGCGTCTCGCCCGCAGCGATGCCGAGCGCGGTCACGTCGAGCAAGGTCCGTTCGCCCTCCCGAACGACGACGTGGTCGAGCCGAAGAACCTGACCGATCACCGCTGAACGCGGACGTAGTGGCGTTGCAGGAGGGTGAGGATCATGGTGACGAGATAGGTCAGTCCCAGCAGAACGAAAGAGAGAGCGAACGCGGTCTCGAAGTGCCCGCGGCTGACCTCCAGTACCGTGGCGGTGGTGAGGACTCGAGTCTCCCCCTTGATATTGCCACCGACCATCATCGCCGCGCCGACTTCGGAGATCACGGCGCCGAATCCGGCGACGACGGCGGCGATCAACGGCAGGCGCGCTTCCCGGAGCAGCCACCAGACGGTCTGCATGCGCCCGGCCCCGAGCGCCAGGAGCTGGAGGCGGTAGCGCGGGTCGAGCGCGCTCACCGCGGCCAGGGTCAACCCGGCGACGATTGGGGTGGCGATCAACGCCTGGGCGACGATCATCGCCAGCGGCGTGTAGAGGAGCCCGGTGGCTCCGAATGGTCCATTGCGCCAGAGGAGGAGGCTGACAAGCAACCCGGCGACGATCGGTGGCAGACCCATCCCCGCATAGACCGCGCCGACCGCCAGCGATCGGCCCGGAAAGCGAGCGAGGGCGAATGCCGCCCCGGCGGGCACTCCCAGGACGAGGGCGATCGTCGTGGCGATCAATGACACTCGCAGTGAGAGGTGAATGATCTCCCAGACCTCGGTGTTGCCACCGAAGAGCAGGCGCGCGGCTTCTCCCAGTCCCGAAGTCAGGTCATCCATCGTGAGCTGCTTGCACGTCGCATGACCGTGGATCGCTCCTGTCAGTCCGAGCAAGAAGAAGCATCCCGGACCCCTGTGTACTAGCCGCCCGCCAATCCAGATCCGACAGGCCTCTAGCTTTCATGCCGACCCAGGAACTCATGTGGTTGGCTTGGACGCGGGCGAAGCCTCGGAATCCACCACGCCGCAGCTGTTGTCGGCGCACGACGTGAAGAGAGGCTCACCGAATTCCTCGACGCCGAACTCAGCGATCGCCTCTTGCGTTGCCGGGGAGAGCAGGAACTCGAGGAAAGCGCGGCCTGCCGCGGCATCGACGTCGCGACCGTTGTCGGGGTTGACCAATATGACGTGGTAGACGTTGAGCAGCGCCGGGTCACCTTCCAGAAGGATGTCGAGACCGAGTTGGTCGCGCAGCGCGAGGTAGGTGCCCCGGTCGGAGATGGTGTAACCGCCGCGCTCGGCCGCGATGTTGAGGGTCTCGCCCATGCCGGTGCCGGACTCGGTGTACCAGGTTCCCGTGGGCGTGACTCCGGCCGCCTCCCAGAGCCTCCGTTCCAGCGCATGGGTTCCGGAGTCGTCGCCACGCGAGACAAATGTGGCATGCACGCCGGCGATGCCGGACATGGCGTCATGTGCGGAGCGGGCTCCCGCGACGTTCGCCGGGTCGTCAGCCGGCCCGACGATGACGAAATCGTTGAACATGACCGTGCGGCGCTCGGTGCCATACCCGGCCAGCATGAACGCGACTTCGGCCGCTGGGGAGTGGACCAATATCACGTCGGCCTCGCCGCGCTCGCCGAGCTCCAGCGCCGCTCCCGAGCCGACCGCGATCGGCTTCAGGCTGTATCCGGTCTGCTCCAGGAAGAGGGGAGCCAGGGCGTCGAGCAGGCCGGTGTCGGCGGTCGATGTTGTCGTGGCCAGAATGACGCCTCCCTCTCCTCGCGGAGTCGCGTCCTGCGCGAGCGCATGACGAGGTAGGGAAAGCAGAAGGCCGATGAGCAGGAGTGATCCGACACCAAGCTGCCAGTGACGCGTCCGGGCGGTCCAGCTTGCTGGCATGTCACCTTCCTCCGCGCAGCTCTCCGTTCGGCACGGCCAAGCATAACGCCGGCATGGCCAAGCCCTACTGCACACCTGTCGCATCCCCGAACTCAGCCGCAAAGCGGCGGCTGACCACCTCCTGGATCCCGCTCGAGACGCGCCGAAAACGTCGACACAGATCGCGCGCTTCAGCCGTGAGGCGACTCCCGCCACCGTCCGGGCCGCCGCTCTCGCTGTCGAGGAGCCGGAAGCCGACCTCTCCTTCGGTCGCTTTTACTCGTTCCCAGGCGGTGCGATAGGGGATATTCAGCGCTTCGGCGGCGCGACTGAGCGAGCCATTGGCGTCGATCGCCTCCAGTAGCTCGACCCGCCACTCCGAAAGAACCACCTCGCCGCGGCGCTCGATCCAGATCTTGGAGCGGATCTCCAGCGGTGCACCTGCTCGTTCGGATCCGCCCTGCATAACGGTGATCCTCGCTCCGACTGGCTCAATTATTGGAAACGGACGGTATCACAGCGATATTTCTGGCACAAGAGCGCAATTAGATCCAGGCAGTCTGTTGAGCAGCGGGTGTGATCCCTCCACGATGCCACACCACACCTCAGGCGTTCTTGGAAAGCGGACCGGGAGGTCGGCGTGACTCCCAGGAGCGGTGGAAAGGAGATGCGCCATGGCCTACGGCTACACCGGCAAGATCCTCGTCGCGGTCCTCACTGGCGGGGCTGTCACTGTCGACGAGCACGACGATGCCTGGAATCGCAAGTACGTGGCTGGCGCGCCAACGGCGATGGATTACATCCCGCGCGGCGTTCCACCGCAGGCCGACCCCCTCGGACCGGAGAATATCCTCGTCTGCGCCGGCGGACCACTCGCCGGGACCGCGATCTCCGGGCAGGGCCGGATGAGCGTCACCTGCAAGAGCCCGCTTTCGGGGCTGATCGGCGATGTTCAGGTCGGCGGATTCCTTCCGGCCGAGTTGAAGATGGCCGGGTTCGGTGCCGTGGTGGTCAACTCGACTGGGTCGCGACAGCGCCGGGAGCGCACCCGCTGCCGCATACCGGTGGGCGTCATCTGCCACCTGGGACGACCGCATCGAAAAGGGGTCGACGCTTCGCTCCGGGGAGCAGACGGTTATCTGATCCTTGTCTGCACAGCCGCGGGGCCATAGACTTGGTTGGCATTGACCAATCGATACCGTCCTGCGCCATTGGCGCCCAAGGCAGCAATCGTCTGCCGGGCAGCGTTCGAAACCCCTGGCAGCGGTGACGCCTCACGAAGGGAACGCGGAGCTTGGCACGCTTCTTGGGGCGCCGTCTGGCGCTGATGGTGCTCACCCTCTGGTTGATGTCGATCGTGGTGTTCGTCGTCACCTCGGTGTTGCCCGGCGATGTTGCGCAGACGATCCTGGGCCAGTCGGCCACGCCGAGCCAGGTGGCCGCGCTTCAGCGCCAGTTGGATCTTGATCATCCGCCCCACGTGCTCTATCTGCGCTGGATAACCGGCTTCGTGACTGGGAATTGGGGCGATTCACACAGCCTCCAGGTGCCAATCTCCAGCGTGCTTCCCAACCGGCTCTTCAATTCGCTCGTGCTGGCCGTTGCCTCATTGATCGTCATCGTCCCGTTGTCGATCGCCTTCGGCACGCTCGCCGCGTTGCGACAGGATCGCCCCACGGACCGGGTGATCTCCGTGCTCGGTCTGTCGCTGATGGCGGTTCCCGAATTTGTCAGCGGCATCATCCTGCTGACTGTCTTCGGCGTCTGGCTGAAGTGGCTGCCCACGACGAGCGTCGCGGCCGGTGGCAATCCACTGACCACGCCCCAGTTCGTCGTGCTTCCGGTCGTCACCTTGAGCATCGTCTTTTTCGGCTACGTCTCGCGTATGACCCGCGCGAGCACCATCGCGGTGCTGAACAGCGCGTACATTCGGACGGCTACCCTGAAGGGATTGCCGCGGCGACAGGTGCTTGTGCGCCATGTCCTGCGCAACGCGTTGGTACCGACCATCACGGTGCTCATGTCCTCAATCGGTTATCTCGTCGGCGGATTGGTCATTGTCGAAAGTCTCTTCGGCTATCCCGGACTCGGTGGTCTCCTTCTCTATGCTGGGTTGCACCACGATGTGCCGTTGTTGGAAGCCTGTGCCATGATCGTCGCGGTGGCATACATGGGCGGCAATCTTATCGCCGATCTCCTGTACGCCTATTTGAATCCGCAGATCCGGTACGCATCGTAAAGATGTCCCGCTGATGAGCATGCAACCGGTCTCGATTGGCGCCGAGGGAAGGTCGGCCGACGCCAAGGCTCTCGCGCCGCTGGCCGTTCCGGACGCGATTGTCGCTCCGAGTCAGCGCCGTTCGCCGTTCGGCGCGGCGCTACGCACCGTGCTGCAGACTCCCAGCTCCGCCATTGGCCTCGGCGTCGTGATCTTCTGGGTACTCTGCGCGATCTTCTGGCCCCTGCTCGTACCGTATGACCCGGCAGCACAAGATTACGGCGCGTTGCTGGCGACGCCTTCGGCGGAACACCTCATCGGTGCCGATCATCTCGGACGCGATGTGCTCAGCCGCGTCCTCGCGGGCAGTCGTGAGGTGCTCCTGCTGGCGCCGGCGGCGACCCTGATCGGCGTGGCCGGCGGTATCGCGGTCGGGTTGTCCGCCGCATACTACGGCGGCTGGTTCGACGAGGTCCTGATGCGCAGCATGGACGCCAGCATGGCCTTCCCGTTCATCATCCTGGTGTTGCTGTTGCTGGCCGTCATGGGCTCC
>JAHWJF010000245.1:0-3753 GCA_019348515.1 Chloroflexota bacterium
CTCGCCGCGTACGCCATCGCCCGTTTCAATGTGCCGGGCCGGAATGTGTTGCTGCTGGCCCTGGTGATCTCGACGGCGCTGCCCGAGATCGTGACCATCATCCCGCTCTATCAAGTGCTGCGGGACCTGCGCCTGCTTGATTCCCTGGTGGGACTCACCTTGATCATGAGTAGCGTGTTGGCTCCGTTTACCGTCTGGGTGCTGGTCGCGTTCATCCGGCAAGTGCCCTACGAGATCGAGGAGGCCGCGGTCATCGACGGCGCCCGGCTGCCGGAGATCATCTGGCGAATCGTGCTGCCAATGACGGCGCCGGCCCTGGCGACGATGATCGTCATCAATTTCGTCAACGCCTGGAACAACCTCCTCTTTCCCCTGGCGTTCTCATCGTCCTTGCGGTCGAAGACGCTGAGCGTCGCCATCACCGAGATTTTCCAGGCACGGTCGCCCTTTGGCAGACCCTGGGAGTTGATCAGCAGCCTCGGGATCACCATGATGATCCCGGTCGTGATCCTGGCGGTCGTCTCCCAGCGCGCCATTGTGCGCGGGTTGACCGCCGGGGCATTCAAGTAGCGGTCATCATCGAGAGCGGCCGGCGGGAGGACCCACGAACATGGCGGTAACCGTGTCGACCGGGGCAATGGTCGTCGATACGGCGAGCAGTCCGTTTGCACAACTGCGGCCGGTCGGGCTGGACGCGGTGACGATTGATGACGCGTTCTGGGCGCCGCGGTTGCGCACGAATCGTGAGGCGACGCTGCCGTCGCAATACCGCCTCCTCTGGGAGACCGGGCGGATCGACAACTTGCTGCGCGCGGCGGGCACGCGGGATGGGGAGTTTCAAGGCCGCTATTTCAACGACTCCGACGTCTACAAGTGGCTGGAGGCCGCGTCGTGGTCGGTCGCCGGCGGCCATGACGCGGAGCCCGAGCTCCACGCGATGATCGACGAGACGATCTCTGCCGTCGAAGCCGCGCAGCGCCCCGACGGCTATCTCAACTCCTATTTTGCGCGGGAGCGGGCCGATCAGCGGTGGACGGATTTCGATCTGCACGAGATGTACTGTGCCGGGCATCTCTTTCAAGCGGCTGTCGCGCACCATCGCGCGACGCGCTCAACCCGGCTCCTCGATGTCGCCACCCGCTTCGCCGACCACATCGACGTCACGTTCGGCCCCGAGGTGGGCAAACGCATCGGAACGGACGGCCACCCGGAAATCGAAATGGCCCTCGTGGAGCTCGCCAGGGAGACCGGCGAGCGGCGCTACATCGATCTGGCACGATTTCTCGTCGATGTGCGCGGTCACGGCGTGCTCGGCGACGCCTACGGCCGGTTCGGTAAGGAGTATCACCAGGATCACCGGCCGTTTCGCGACTTGGATGAGATCGTCGGGCATGCGGTGCGCGCGGTCTACCTCAACGCGGGTGTGGCCGATCTCTACGCGGAGACGGGAGAGCCCGCGCTTCTGGAAACCCTACACCGCCTCTGGCAGAGCATGACCACGCGCAAGATGTACGTCAGCGGCGGCATTGGCTCCCGATATGAAGGCGAGTCGTTCGGAGAAGATTACGAGCTGCCAAACGCACTGGCCTATACGGAAACTTGCGCCGCGATCGGCAGTATGATGTGGAACTGGCGCATGCTCTCGATCGAGGCTGAGGCTCGCTATGCCGATCTCTTGGAGCTGACGCTCTACAACGCGATGCTCCCCGGGGTCTCCCTCGATGGCGAAACCTACTTCTACCAGAACCCACTCGCCGACGAGGGGAGCCATCGCCGCCAGGCCTGGTTCGGGACCGCCTGCTGTCCGCCCAACGTGGCGCGAACACTAGCTTCGTTGCCGGGCTACGTCTACAGCGCGTCGGACGAGGGGATCTGGATCCATCTCTATGCCGCGGGCACCGCGCGCATCCCTCTCGATGATCGGGTCGTCGCGTTGCGCCAGGAGACGCGGTACCCGTGGGACGGCGAGATCACTATCGAGGTCGACGGCGAGGGAGACTTTTCCCTCATGCTGCGCATCCCCGCCTGGTGTGAAGAAGGGGCAACGCTGACGGTAAATGACGAGCCGTTACCGGAATCGCTCGTACCGGGCAGGTATGCAGAGGTGCGGCGGGAGTGGCGGCCAGGTGACACGGTGCGTCTCAGCTTGCCGATGCCCGTGCGGCGCGTGGAGAGTCATCCGTACGTTGAGGAGAATACCGGCCGAGTCGCTCTGATGCGCGGGCCGCTCCTCTATTGCCTCGAGCAGATCGACAACCCCGCAGTAGCGATCCGCGATATTGCGGTCCCGGACGATGTTTCGTTCCAGGCTGATTGGCGCCATGATCTCCTTGGCGGTGTGGTCGCGTTGATCGCCGACGCCCGGCTGGCGCCGCCAGACGACTCATGGTCGGACGCGCTCTACCGGGCGGCGCGATCGACGCCGCAGGCGGCCGGCGAGCGAGTAGCGATTACCGCTATCCCCTATCATGCCTGGGCAAACCGGGAGCCGGGTGCAATGCGGGTCTGGCTGCGGCGCGGCCGATAGCCAACGACGTTGCGTTGGCATAGCCCTGGCGGCGCACTTTTCCTTCCTTGTCATAAAAAAGCCGGTCTGGGAGTCTGCTGATGCTGCCGTCGCCGATCGGTGGCAAGGTCGGCCCGGATTGAGCATGCGGGTTTCACGACGGGGGAAGAAGGAGCTCGGAAACGATGGCGGAACCGGTCCGATTGGCGATCGTCGGTTGTGGTGGGATGGGGCGACGACACCTGGCGGGCATCGCCGAGATGGCGCGGACGGAACATGACGCGGTTGACCTGGTCGCCGTCTGCGATCGCAACGAACGGAACGCCCACGATCTAGCCGACGAAGCTCGCCAGCTTCTGGGGCGCCGCCCCGCGGTGTTCACCGACCTCGTGGTCATGGCCGGCGAGAGCGACGGGTTGGAGGCCGCGTCGTGTACCACCGACTCCGGGTCGCATCATCTGGTCGCAACGCAGCTTCTTGAGTTGGGGCTGCATCTCCTCTGCGAGAAGCCGCTGGCCCTGACGATCCGTGGCTGCAACTGCATCATTGCCGCGGCGCAGCGGAGTGGGAAAGTGCTTTCGGTTGCCGAGAACTTTCGCCGCGATCCGATCAACCGGCTCGTGCGCGCCCTGCTCGACGACGGCGCCATCGGCGAACGGCAGTTCATCATGGAGACCGCCGTCCGCGGCCGTGACACGGTGATCATCACGCCCTGGCGCCACCAGAAGCTCTCCGGAGCCATCACGCTGGACGCGGGCGTCCATAGCGCCGACATCCTCCAGTACTACTTCGGTGACGCGGTGAGCGCCTTTGGGCAGACACGGCTCTTTGAGCCAACGCGCGTCGTCCGCGACACAGCCGGCCCGGGTGGCTATTACGAGAAATGGGCGGCGGCGCTGCCTGAAACCGTGGCCGCGACGGGCGAGGACGCCATATTTGGTCTGATCACCTTCGCCAACGGGACGCTTGGGCAGTGGGTTGATCACTACGCCGGTCATGGGCAGGCGTTCGTCCACCGGATGGTCTTCGGCACCCATGGCTCGATCGCGGCGCCGGGCGATCGCAACGGGCGCCCCATCCGGCTCGTACTGGATGATGGTACAGACGTCGCTGACGAACGAATCCTTGATCATGCTCCCAGCTACCGGCTGGAGCCGGCGGCGGCTGCCCTCTTCGGCGGCGAGCGCGTCTGGACGTACGACTTCGACTTCGCCACGACCGACCGCAAGATTCTGGCGCTGGAGTAC
>JAHWJF010000245.1:3853-5837 GCA_019348515.1 Chloroflexota bacterium
GACGTACGACTTCGACTTCGCCACGACCGACCGCAAGATTCTGGCGCTGGAGTACGACGAGCTCGCACGCTGTATCCGCGGCGGGCAGCGGCCAGAGGTCGATGGGGAGACGGGGAGACGCGACGTGGCGCTGGTCTACGCGCTTTTCGAGTCGCAGGTTGCTGGGCGTCCGGTGACGATCGGCGCGGTCGAGGCGAGTGCCGTCGACGGCTACCAGCGGGAGATCGACGAGCACCTGGGGCTTGTTCCCCAGGAGATCCAGGCGGAGTGAGGTTGACGATGCTGCTTTCGCACAGCACCTGGGGAATGCCACGCGTCCCGATCGAAGCCGCCGTGGCGCACTGCGCCGCGCTTGGGTTCGACGGTTTGGAGATGACCGTGATTCCGGGGTGGGTCAGTGACGCGGCGGGACTCGACGTCGGCGCGCGGCGCCAGATCCGGAAGCTCTACGACGACCATCGTCTGGAGCTGTGCGGCATCTCCGGCAACACCCCGATCCTGGCGTCGAGTCCAGCGGAACATACTCAGAACATGACTCGATTCCGGGGTTACCTCGACATGGCGGCGGACCTGCAACACCCCGGCGAACAACTCACCGTGAGCACGACTTCCGGCGGTGCCCCGGAGGAATGGGAGCAGGTCAAGGGGACCCTCGTGGAACGCTTTGGCCAGCTCGCGGACCATGCCCAACGCGTCGGAGTGATGGTCGGCATGGAACCTCATGTCGGCGCCGCACTTCATCGGCCCGATCAGGCGCTCTGGCTGCTCGAGCAGGTGAGCTCGCCGGCCCTCACGATCCACTTCGACATCAGCCATTTCAACGTCCAGGGGATGGCCATGGAGTCGGTCATCGAACAGCTCGCGCCCCACAGTGCTCACACGCACGTCAAGGACGAGCGAGGCATTGCTCCGGACCATGAGTTCCTGATCCCCGGCGAAGGCGAGATGGACTACGTGCGCTACTTGAAGGCAATGGACCGCGCGGGATACACCGGGCACATCGTGGTCGAGATCAGCCTCATGGTGCAACGCCGCCCGGACTACGATGCGCTGGAGGCGGCTACCCAGTCGTACCACGTTCTGTCTCGCGCGTTCGAGGAGGCGGGTATCTCTCGGATGTACGGAAGTCGATCAGAGTAGCGGCCGATTACCGCCAGTCCGCCGGTTCCGGCTCCGGTCAGGAGCTCATCGCATTCGTTCCGGATTGCTGGGTAGAGACCTTCACGAGACCTGATGGAGCGGCGCTCCACCGCGCGCGACCCGCTGCATGTTGCTGAATACCGCCTGCATCTTCGTTCGGTAGGCGTCGCGCGTGCCGGCCGCCACATGCGGAGTGAGAACGACGTTCGGAAAGCCAAGCAGGGGGTTGTCGATGGAGGGCGGCTCTTGGGCGAAGACGTCGAGCGCGGCTCCGGCGATCCACTCCTCGGCGAGGGCCCGGGCCAGAGTCTCCTCGTCGATCAACGCGCCGCGCGCCGTGTTGATCAGGACCGCGTCAGGCCGCATCAGCCGCAACTCCCGCTCGCCGATCATCCCCCGCGTCTCGGCCGTCAGCGGCGCGTGCAGGCTGACGACGTCGGCCCGGCGGAGAAGGTCATCGCGGGACACAAAGGTGGCGCCGAGCTTGGTCTCGACTGTCGCCGACGCACGCACAAGGTCGTGGTAGATGATCGTCGTGTCGAACGCTTGCGCGCGCTTCGCCACCTCGCGCCCGATCCGCCCGAACCCAAGCAGACCGATAGTCTTCCCAGCCAATTCCATGCTGCGGCTGCGCATACTCCATACGGGCCACTCGCCACGACGGACAGCGGCGTCGACCGCGTGGAGATGCCGAAAGAGCGCCAGGATCAGGAGCATCGTATGCTCCGCCACCCCAATGGTCGTCCCCACGGGGGTGAGGGCGACCGGAAACCCCGATCCGCGACAGGCATCGACGACGAGGTTGACGTATCCGACCCCCGTAAGCTGCACCAGGCGGAGGCGG
>JAHWJF010000246.1 GCA_019348515.1 Chloroflexota bacterium
CGCGCCGCGCGCAGCCGGGGCTGGAGCTCGGGTCGCCGCCGGAGTCCGCGCGGCGGGCGACGTAGGGCGCAAACCTGCCAAGCTCTTGCGCCGGGAGATAACCCAAGAGAGTGGTGCCGGCTTCATCGAACGTTGTCTGTTCGACCCGTCCCAACCGATGGAACCGGTCGACGAGCTCACTCTGGGCGAAGGGCGCCGTAAGGGTCACCGGAACGAAGTCCGCATCTTCTTCCAACGCGATCTCGATCTGGGACAGAAGCCTGTCGAAACCAAGACCGTCCCGCGCCGAGATGGGAACCGGGTTCACCGCCAGGGACGCGGCTGCACCCAGCCGCGCGAGCAGATCGTCCAGCGATGGCTCACCTGAACCATTCGGCGTCAGGCGATCGACCTTGTTGAGCGCGGTCACGACTGGTTTGTCGTCGGCCCCCAGCTCCTCCAGCACGTCCATGACGGTCTGCATCTGCTCAGGTGCATTGGGGTGCGTCACGTCGACGACGTGGAGAAGGACGGTGGCCTCATTGATCTCTTCGAGCGTGGCGCGGAACGCCGCGATCAAGAGGGTAGGCAGGTTGTTGATGAACCCGACAGTGTCGGTCATGAGCACTTCACGACCACTGGGAACCGCTCGCCGCCGGGTGGTGGGATCGAGGGTGGCGAAGAGCTTGTCCTCGGCCATGACCGTCGACCCGGTCAGCGTGTTGAGCAGCGTGCTCTTGCCGGCGTTCGTGTACCCAACCAGGGCCACGACCGGGATCGGGACATCACGCCGGCGGTCCCGATAGTGCTGGCGGTGAGTATGGACGTCACTCAGCTCACGCTTGATGTGGACGATACGTTTGCCCAGCTCGCGGCGGTCGCTCTCGAGCTGGGTCTCGCCGGGACCCCGCAGTCCGACGCCGCCGACGCCCTGCCGGGAAAGGTGGGTCCAGAGACCGGTCAGGCGTGGCAGCCGGTATTCGAGCTGAGCCAGCTCCACCTGAAGGCGCCCTTCATGGGTGGCCGCGCGGCGAGCGAAGACATCGAGAATGAGCCCAGTCCGGTCGATCACTTTCACGTCGAGCGCGCGCTCTAAGTTGCGCTGCTGAGCTGGAGTCAGGTCGTCGTCGACCAGGACCACGTCGTAGTTGAGGTCGTCACGGCGGGCCTTGATCTCCTCGAGCTTGCCCTTCCCGACATAGGTGCCGGCCAGGGGATGCGCGAGCTTCTGGGTCACCGAGCCGACGACTTCGACGTCGACCGTCTCGGCCAGTCGTGCCAGCTCTTCCAGGGAATCGGTCGCCGCCCAGTCCTGGTGCTGACGTTCGACGGCAATCAGGAGCGCATGTTCGGCGGGGTTGCTGGTGGAATGCGGCATGCGATTGATGGGAGCCTCCTCGGGATCACGTCTAACAATGACGGACTCCCAATTGTACCGCCCAGGACCGAAGTCGCGAGGTCGACGATCGATTATGTACCAGCGAGCTGACAGACGATCGGGGCCGCCATCTCGAGATCGGTGTCGCTCACCACGAAATATGAGAACCCCAAATTCTGCCGCTGCGCGAGAAGATTTTCAGCAATCCTATCGACCGTACCGATCAGAACCGCCGGCATGTCGAGCACTGTTTCCGGTGAGACGTTCCAACCTCGCGCCGCGGCGAACTGACGCGCCCCCGCGATGTGGTCGTTTGTGACGAGGATGTCGGGGAAAAGGCTGAGCTCGATCGACGCGAAACGATCTCCGGCCGCATCCCGAATCCAGGAAACCTTTTGCGCCAGGTGGGCGCTGCTCCGCCCGGCAATGCTGTCGATCTGCACGCCGCTCGCGACCGAGGTGCTAAGCACGCTGATGATGTCTGCCTCCCGTCCGGCAAGGGAAAGCATTCGCTTGGCGCCCCCACCCAGGAGGAAAGGCGGGTGTGGAGCCTGTACTGGTTCCGGGAAGTTCTGCAGGTCCGTGACCTGATAATGCTCGCCGTGGAACGTGACCGGTTTACCGCTCAGCAATCCTTTGAGGATCGCGACTGATTCTTCGAGTCGCGCAATTCGAGTGCCGGGTGAGTCGAACGGAATCCCGGTCTGTCGGTACTCCGCGGCCAGCCAACCGGCGCCAAGACCGAGCTCGACGCGTCCACCCGAGAACAGATCCAGTGTCGCGATCTCCTTGGCCAGCACGGCTGGATGGCGAAAATCGTTGTCGATGACGAGGGTGCCCAGGCGCAGCGACGTCGAATGAGCCGCAACCGTGGCGAGGGCGGTTAGCGGTGCAAGCTTCGGTCCAAAGGGCTCGGCGGCAAAGTGGTCACGGATGAGAACCGTCGCAAATCCCGCGCTTTCGGCACGCCGCACCGTCTCGCGCAGTGAGTGTTCGTCACGAACGGACTCCAGGACCACGCCAAATCTGAACGGATGCACCGCTTTCCCTTCCGATGCGCGTCCTGCGCTATCAGAAAGACGCGGCAGCCAGAAGTTCGTGAGTCCGGATCTCGAGATTCTCTTCGGCGAGAGCGATGCGGCGGCGCCTTTCCTCCAGCCAACGCTGGTCAGTCTCGAGCCGGCCGCGCTCGCCGGCGAGATATTCGCGGATGGCGGCCGGTGCGGGGCCACCCAGAACTGTTCGCTTCTCGATGAACCGCCGCGGAGCCAGGTAGGCGCCGAGCCGCTCGATCTCGATGCCGAGCTCGCGTCCAATGACGAGCAGCGCCGCGGAATCGATCATGGCAGGGGTGATGGCGCTCGCCTCCAATCCCTCCTGGAGCGCCCGGGTAGAGGTCAGGGCAGCGATGTCGCGGGCAGAGGACGGATCGATGCCCTCCTCGGCCATGAAGAAATCGACGAGATCCCCCGACGTGATGAGAGAGTGGCCCGCGGTGCGGGCGAGCCACGCCCGGTTGATTTCGATGGGGCCGCTGATGATGGTGGCAAACGCCTCATTCGCGGCGGCCGCCCTGGAAAGTGCAGAGCCGGCAAGCCCCACCGCTCCATCCACCATCTCTCCCACCGGCCCATATGAGATATCACTGGTCAGCGTCGTGATGGTTGCGGCGTCCGCTTCCACCCGCTTCGTCTCGGCCACGAGCCGCTCTAGAGTCGACGGCGGACGGAAGTGCGGAAGGTTGGCATCTGGTGGAGCAAGAAGCTCGTCCGCGAAGCGCAGCGAGTTAGGCTCGGTGCGGCGCCAGAGCATCAGCTCGCTCACGAGACGGCGTACGGGAGCGACTGTCGCCGCCGCGATGTTTCCGGACGCGACGAGGTAATCGACGGCGGACAGCGCATCGAACGTGCTTTCGACCGGCCCCTCGCTGCCGAGGAGATCCGCGGTTTCGTCGCGATCGACAGGCAGACCCGGACCCGCCAACGCCGCGGAGCCGAGCGCCGAGTGATCGAGAACGTCGTACACGGCGCGGAGCATTCGCGCCGTGCGGCCCATCGGGGCGATAGTCCCGGTGAGGAAATGGGCGAAGTTGGTTGGTTGCAGCGGGCTGCTCCCGGACCACACCGGCAAAAGCGTAAAGACATGGCCTTCCGCCAGGTCGAGCAGCGCCAATCGCGACGTCTCGATCGCGGCGGCAAGCGCTAGCACACGATCGCGCAGGATCAGTCGTTGGGCTGTGGCCGCGAGGTCGTGCCGAGCGCGGGCGATGCGAATGGCGCCTGTGGCCCCCGGGGCGACGAGGCTGTCGACGCGATCGTCGAACGCGGCGACCAGCGCGAGCGAACCAGAGACATCAGGCGGAGTTCCCCGCCGGGCGCCGTCAATCGCGGTGAGAAGCGATGCCGCGATGGAATCGTCGACGATGTCGCTGTCACGCAGCATCACCGCGTGAGCGGACAATCCGCGCCCGATCGCGTTCCAGATCGCGTCGCGCCAGGCATCGCCGGCGGTCATCTCGCGCTCCTGATTCGTGCGTCTGTTGCCCATGCCGGCGGTCCGTGTCGTGGTAGGAGTCTAGCAGTGGGTGCCAACCAAGAGGTGAGGGCGTTGCCGGGGATTCCATCATCTGCACCCTTTCGGCAGGCGCATGGAGTGCAGGGAGCTGGGCCAGCTGGTTGTCGGCTACCGGTGACCCGTTGCTCCTCCGAGAGAGATGTGGACCGATTGGGCGTAGGGTGGCACGCCGTCATCGGAGCGAGGCAGAAGAGGCATTTTTCAACGCGTTGCACGATTACTACGGCAGCACTTAGCTTCACCGGGGTTCAAACCTTGGCAAATCGCGTCGCCTACTGCACAAGCTTGAGCAATTTCTCGAGGGTGAAACACCTCGCTCGTAGGTCAGTTCCCCACAAGTGCGGCTGTAGTAACGATTACCGGAAGAACAACCACAAGATCGCACCAGGTTCTTCCGGATAACTGGTTACTTCGCTTGAGTCATAGGAATGATCACCTGATTCCGCCTGTCGTTCCGAGGTGGTCGGATAACTCGCGGTGTCCGGAGGCGGAATCGACGGACTCTTAGGTCGCGCCGATTCCGTCTAGTCCGGCATGGATCGTGCGGGGTCGGGTCGAGCGATCGCCGGTCGGGCGAGACCCGCCCCTCCAGTCAGGTGGGCCAGCGTCGTCGCAGCACGGAAAGGAGTCTCGTATGCTACAGCCCAATGTCCCCAGGCTCGCCCTTGCGGCAGCGATGGTCGTGGTTGGCCTCGCCGGCGCCGGGGGCGCGGCCCTCGCTCAGGAGGCCTCCCCACTGGCGGGGACGCCCGTCTCTGCAGGGCAGGGGGTAGACGCCACCCTGCGCGACGCCGAAGGGAACGATGTCGGGTACGCGGCGCTTACCGAGGTCGCCGGGGGCGAGGTCCAGATCAACGTCTACGTCGAGCCCGGCACGCTGGAGCCCGGCGAGCATGGCATCCACCTCCACGAAACGGGGGTCTGCGACGCCGAGGGCGACGAGCCCTTCACCTCGGCGGGCGGCCACTACAACCCGATGGGAGCTTCGCACGGCGGGCCGGACGACGAGGAGGCGCATGCCGGCGACCTCGGCAACATCGCCACCGGGGAGGACGGCGACGCTTCGGCGGTCATCACGAGCGACCGTTTCTCGCTGGCCGAGTTGAATGACGCCGATGGCAGCGCACTGGTCATCCACGCCGAGCGCGACGACCTGGAGACCGATCCGGGCGGCGACAGCGGCAGGCGCGTCGTCTGCGGCGTCGTCTTCGCCCCGCACGGCGCGGGAACGCCGGTGGCGGCCACCCCGGCCCCGTAGCGCGTGGCGGAGGGGCAGCCCGCCCCTGCGGGCGTCGGCTATTGAAATCTGACAGTTGGCCACAGTAGTCAGTCGGCTCGGCTGGTCGACCATCCAGGTTGCCGTCCTCGAGGCGGAGCGCCAGTGCCGCCTCGCCAGGCAGCGTGGGGTGGAGAGATGGGCGCGGTCGATGCAATGCCGACGTCCGCCTCACGTTCCTTCCGCAACTAGCTCCCTGCCTCGTGTCGGCGACCATACCCTCGTTGAGGTCGCACCGACTCGTGCCGCTTTTCCCCCCACGATGTCGCCTGAGAGTGCACAAGGGTCCGGGTACGTAGGGATGACCCGTATCCATTCAGATGGTCCAGGTCCGGACAGGGTAGTCGTTGAGATGGGATGATGTGGTTGACCCTTTTTCTGCCCGCGACGTAGCATCACCAAGTAGGCCCTTGCCTAGGGCCCGCCTTGCACGTTCATAGTTGACGATCCCGCGCGTTCCCGACGAAAGGTCATTTATCACCATGATTCCCGAGCAGTTCCCCGGTCGCGGCAAGGTCGCGGCGCTCAAGACGCGGCCAGAGACGGTTCTTTCCGATGTCCGCGAGGTGATGCATCTCGCTGGTTATCAGGATGCGTTGCCCGCCGACCACGACACCATCTTGAAGAT
>JAHWJF010000247.1 GCA_019348515.1 Chloroflexota bacterium
CCCAGCGCACCGAGCGCGTCTCCGATACCGTCCGCAAGGAAGAGGTCTTCATCGACGAAGACGCAACCACGATTGAGGGCAGAGAGACTCGCTCGAGTGGGGCGATCTAGACTCCTCGTCGTTTCATCAAACCGGGCCGCGGCCGCTTTGCCGGGGCCCGGTCTTTCATTGCCATCCGCGCCGGAATGACTCCGGACCAATTCTCTGGATTGCATCGCCCGTGCGTCGTGACTATGGTTGCCATCAGTTGCGCGACGACTCGCACCGCCTGGCGACCCCTGGACCAGGCGTTGCCAGCATCACGATTGGAGCCGGCCATGGCTGATCTTCGAGACCTTCCAACCACCGATGAGGAGTGGCGGCAGCGGCTAACTCCAGAACAGTATTCAGTTCTCCGGAAGCACGGCACTGAGCGACCGTTCACCGGGCCATACCTAGAATCGAAGGAGGATGGCACCTACCGCTGCGCCGGCTGCGGTAATGCACTCTTCGAGAGCGGCACGAAGTTTGAATCGGGAACGGGGTGGCCGAGTTTTACCGAAGCGATCCCGGGCGCCGTGAAGATGATCGAGGACCGCTCCTATGGCATGACACGGACGGAAGTGCGCTGTGCTCGTTGCGATGGCCATCTCGGCCACGTCTTCCCGGACGGCCCTCGGGAGGCGGGAGGCATGCGGTACTGCATGAACGGCTGCGCCCTCGACCTGGAGAAGCGAGAGGGTTAACCACGGGATTGGTCTACAAGAGGGACGCGCCAGCCGCGAACACCGACGGTCCGCCGCCGGTGTGGAGAAAAACGATCGCCTCGTCCGGGTTCAGCTCACCGCCGCGGACGTGAGCGATGACGGCAGCCATAGCTTTACCCGAGTAAACGGTGTCGAGAAAGACCGCTTCTGTACGCGCGAGAAGGCGGATCGCCTGCAACCCCTCTTCCGTCGGCACGCCGTAGGCCGCCCCGATAAACTCGCCATCGATCGTGATATCAGAGGTGCTGAACGCGGATCGAGACTCTCCCCGGAGTCCGAGCATAGCCGCGGTCGCGTTGGCCAGAGTCACGCCGTCGGCGATCAGCGTTGCCACCGGGTGCTCGACGGCAACGCCGTAAACAACGAACGGGGCCGAGAATGCCCGCGCCCCGACGACCAATCCAGCCTGTGTTCCCAGTGATCCAGTAGCGAAATAGAGCCGGCTGGGCGCCTCACCGATGCTCGCCAACTGTGTCAACAGCTCGGCGACCATCGCCACGTACCCGGCGGCCCCAAGCGGCACACTTCCACCAGTCGGGATCACATACGGGCGCTCGCCGGCCGCTCGCAGCTCGCCGCCGATCGAGGCCATGAGCGCGGTCCGCGCAATCTTGTCCGGGACGATCCGCACCTCCGCTCCCAGGAGATGATCGAGCAGTAAGTTTCCGGCGATCTCCGATCCATGACGGGCGTCGAGCACGAGCGTGCTGCGCAGTCCGGCGACCCGCGCGGCTGCCGCGGTCATGCGAGCGTGGTTCGACTGCGCCGCACCTTCCGTCACGAGCGTCGTCGCATCGTTCGCCAGCGCATCGGCCACCAGGTATTCGAGCTTGCGCGCCTTGTTGCCACCAAAGGCAAGACCCGTGAGGTCATCACGCTTGAGATAGATGCGGGGGCAGCGGGGTCCGAGCGCCACCTCCAGGTTGCGCGCTCGTTGCAGCGGCGTCGGCAGGGTCGCCAATGGATATCGAGGCAGCGTCGCAAGTCGCATCAGGAGGCTCCAGTTCGTCTTCAACTCAGAAGCCGAGAATGCTGTCACCAGCGCCAGGATTTCATCGCGACGTCTTGGCTGCCGACGCGTTCAGAACCCTTCGCGCACTCGCGCGCCAACCACCCGCACGCCGAGCAACACCGCAAGCGACGCGACGAGCAGCACGCCAGATAGCAGCAGCGCCGCTGGCATATCTCCCGCACCAAAGCGGGCATAGATCGCCAGCGGCATGGTCTGGGTGACCCCCGGGAAGTTGCCCGCGAACATAATCGTCGCCCCAAACTCGCCGAGTGCCCGCGCCCAGGCGAGCACCGCTCCGGCAATGAGGCTGGGCGCGATCAGCGGCAGCGTGACGGTCCGGAACACCCGTCCCGGCGACGCACCGAGATCGGCCGCCGCCGCTTCGACGTCACGATCGACCCGGGCGAACCCCGCGCGGGCGGCAATCACGTAGAACGGAGCCGAGACGAAGACCTGGGCCATCACGACGGCAATCGTGGTGAATCCGAGCGTGACCCCGCCCTCGGCCAGCCACTGTCCGACCAGGCCGTTACGCCCAAAGGCCACCAGCAACGCGATCCCGGCCACCGCGGGTGGCAAGACGATCGGCAGATCGACGAGGGCCTCGACGACAGCCGCGCCGCGGAACCGGCGCCGTGCCAGGAGGTAGGCCAGTGGTGTGCCCGAAACGATCACGACCACCATCGTCAGAGCCGTCGTCGCCATACTGAGCCCAAGCGCCTGGCGCAGGGTGTCGTAGGTCCGCGCGTCCCAGCCGGTTCCCGCTCCCAGCGCCCGCACGAGCAGCGCGCCGATCGGAACGGCCAGGAACAGCACGAGGAGAGCGGCGAGCGTCCAGACCGTCACTCCACGTGTGCGTTCGGCCAGACCGTTCATCGCCTTCGGGATGACAGCCGACGCGATAGGGCGCGGCGCCGGGGCGGCAGACGGGGCATTTGGCAGGGCGCTCTGGCGCATTTGACGTGGCGAGCCTTGGATCATGGCATCGCCTGTCGGCTCCACCGTCAACGATCGGCTACTCATGGCATCGCTACTCTACCGTCTCGAACCCGAACGACGCGAGATGGGCCTGGCCCTCGTCGCTCAGAAGGTACGCAATGAAGGCTGAGGCCAGCTCTTCGTCCCCTCCCGCAAGGGCGGCAATCGGATAGGCAGCGACGGCATTCACCTCGTCCGGTATGTCGATGACCTGCACCTGGTCAGCGGCCGTTGTCGCGTCAGAGACATAGACAATGCCGGCGTCCGCTTCGCCGAGCGCCACCTTGGTCAGTACGTCCCGTACGTCCTCTTCTTCAGACACGACATTCGCGGCCACCCGATCCGTGAATCCAGTGCCATAGGTCTCCACGTCGGTCCCCATCTTGCAGACAGATTCGCGAGCATATCGACCGGCCGGGACCTCCGGCTGGGCGAGGACAAGAAGGATTCCGTCGGTCCCCAGATCGGCTGGAGACTCAATGCCAGCGGGATTGTTCGCCGGGGTCACGATTGCCAGGCGATTGCGCACGAACGGCACCGCGTCACCAGCAATGAGCTCGGCCTCCGTCGCGGCTGCCATCTGGGCAACATTAGCGGATGCAAAAACATCGGCTTCAGCGCCTTCCTCGAGCTGTGTCACGAGCGCCTGGGAGCCACCGAAGTTGTACGTGATCGACAGATCTGGGTTCGCTACTTCCAGATCTCGCTCTATGGCCTCGAATGCATCGCTCAAGGATGCGGCGGCGAACACCGTGAGCTCTCCACCTCCTCGCGGAAACCCACCTCCCGGCATCGACGTAGAGGGTGGTGTCGCCTTGCCGGCCTCTCCCCCCGTCGGTTGCGCCGAGCAGTCCCAGGCGCCCCTTTGCGCCGCGACGGGCGTCGGGCCGAATGGAACAAGACCGACGCAAATGACGAACGCCAGCAGTGAGATAACCAAGCGGGAATTCATGAAGCTGCGCCCACACCCAAGTTGCTGACACGCGATCAGCACCTCTCACGCATCGCTACTCAACAACTGAGTATTCAATCATTGAATAGTAGCCGCGGCTAGCATATGGCCGCGGCCGGGAACGGTCAACACTGTCCGACCCTGCCTCAGTCAGGAATGTCAAACGCGTTGACCACTGCCCGTTGCAAACCCGGATGGCGTTCCAATAATCCATCGATGCTCATGCGGAGGAATGATGCGAGCTGGATGAATTCGAGCGGCGAGAGTGACACCTTCACGAAGTCGATGTCCAGCTCAACGACGTCGTCCTCGCCCAGCGTGTCCTTCGGTCTCGACGAGACTCGGCACCCGGTTTGCAACCCTGTCTCCGGCCAGACCATGTCAAGGACATCATCCATCTCGGCCGCTGGTCGGAGCGGCAAGCGGCTCACCCGCCCCTCCGCCTCAGCGACGATCGGTTCATCGGTCATGTCATCCTCCCGCGTCCGTTCTCATGAGCCGGCAAGCGTCGTCGATCGTGTCCTTACGCTGGCTCTCCCATCTCTTCGGAAATGGTGTCCTGACCGCGAGTCACATCTTGCGAACATGCGTTCGCTTCGTATACTGGAGGCTGGATTGGTTTCCCCGCGCGTCCGCCATGATTTTCAACTCGGGAGTGGGAGATGACCAGCGAAGGCAGCGAGCGGAATCTCGGCGTCGATCATCAGCTTGATCGTGACCTTGAAGATGGAGATGATACCGGGCAACCGCTACCTATTGCGGCCCTCGAAAGCGTTGAATCCGAGGGGCCGTCGCCCGGCCGGGCGCGTTTGAACGACAGCATTGCTCGCCAGGGAACGGATTTCGATCCGACGCCATTCATTCGCCAGCTTCGCGGCCGGGGTGGCGGAACCGATTATCTCGACGTCAAATGGCGTCTCCTCTGGTTGCGCAAGGAGCATCCCGACGCCGAGATCGTGACCGAGCTGGTTCAGCACGACCCGCAGATGGCGATCTTCAAGGCGATTGTCACTGTGCCGACCGGCGGCAAGGCCACTGGCTATGGAAGCGAGACCGCAAGCGACTTTCCCGATTTCATCGAAAAGGCGGAGACCAAGGCCATCGGCCGCGCGTTGAACGCCCTCGGCTACGGCGCCCAATTTGGCGACTTCCAACGGCCGGACGATCCAGCGCTCGATCCCGCCCAGACGCATGGTAGCGGCGAACACGCCGCGCCTGCAGCGCGACCGGTCGCGCTGCCTCGCCGGGATGAAACACCGCGGAGGCGTCCGGAGGCCAAGAGCGAGCGACCAGATGTGACGCCCCCCACCGCCGCTTCTCAATCTCCCGCGGCGGCTGATGCGGAACTGGTCGACTACTCCTGGAGTGCGTTCTGGCCGTGGGCGCGGGAGCGGGGGCTAAACGGGCCAAAAGAGATTGAGAATCTCATCGGCCAGCAGGTGGCTGGGCTTTCCCCCGCGGAGCTGCGGGATTTTATCCTGGCGGCCGACGCACGCCGCTAGCTGATCGCTGTGGTGGACAATGAGTGACATTTGACGTGATCCCAGGTGCCCTTCAGCCGATGCCCAGTCTGAAAGAGATTTTCATCAACCGGCTCTGAATCCAATGCATCTCCCGTGGCGAAGAACTCACTCGCTCAACTCCCGTATGCGAGATCTGGGTGATGGCCATCGGCACGGCAATTCGGCCACGACCGGTCCCCCGCCCTGCCTCTCGTAGCCTTCGCAGCCTTCGCAGCCTTCGCGGCCTTCCATAACGCGCATCCGGCAGCAGGGTGCCCCGCCACCCAGCGCGGCGATTACCCGCATTCCGTAAAACACGCTCACTTCCTTTAAACTCTTCGCACTCTTCGCACTCGTAGCTTTTGGGGTTTGCTAACCGTGTGCGCGCCATTTCGACACATCCCGGGGCCGCACCCGCCTCACTGCGGTTCCAAGCGGGTACCATGTGTCATGCTGTTCGCCGCGCCGTCGCACAGTGGGCAGCGCGTGGCATGTCATCCGAGCATTGAACATTGAGGGTTTGCCCCGCTGAGGCACCCCGCACGATATCGATGGCGATCCCGATTCTTGCCGTTACTGATGAAGATGATCCTCGCAACCATAGCGCGACGCTGCGCGAGCGCATGGGGCACGT
>JAHWJF010000248.1 GCA_019348515.1 Chloroflexota bacterium
CCGCGTCGGCACGCTGCGTGCCCGCTTGCGGCTGGGCGTCATCGCGCCGGAAGAGGTCGAGGGGCACCTCGCTGCCATCGAGGAGGAGATCGACGCCACGGCGTCGCTGGCCCAGGACGTGCAAGCCTCCGAGTCGGGGTTGAGTAGCGCGTAAGCAACGGCGGGGGCCACGATGGCGTGAGGCGGATCCTGATCGTCGACGACGAGCCGGCCGTCCGGGAAGCAGTCGCCATGGTCCTCACAGACGAAGGGTACACGGTGCTGATGGCGCCGGATGGCCGCACGGCGCTAGAGATGATCGGCGCCGCTCCCGATCTCCTCATCACGGATTTGATGATGCCGGAACTCGATGGTTGGGGACTCCTCGATCACGTGCGTGAACGACACCCGGCTCTGCCGGTCATTCTCATGAGCGCCATCGATCCGACCCGTAGGCGAGGCCGATCTCTCCCCGCTCTCGATCACACGGTATTTCTCTCCAAACCGTTCGACCTTGAAATGCTGCTGGCTGCCGTCAGGCAGCTCACCGGTCATCGAGAGGCGTGACTGTCTCAGTGCAGTAACGCGCGGACGTTGACTGAGTCATGCTGAGGAACTGCACGTTGCACGAAGCGTCTCAGCTTGGGGTCGGGTCCGTCCGCGAAGAACGAGATTCTGCACGTTCGCCTGGGGTTGAGAACGACACCTCCGCCGTGTCGAAGTATTCATCACTTGACACAAAGCGAGCGGGCCCGGAGTAATCCGGGCCCGCTCGCTTTGTCGCGTCCGTTTGGGTTCGGGCGATGCTACTCCGAGTCCTCGGGGACGACGTTGATGGCCCGCTGACGGCCGGGATCGCGTGGGTCGGGGGTAACGTCGAAGCTCACACGCTGCCCAACCTGAAGCATCTCGAAGCCGCGATCAGCCACCGCGGAGTGGTGGAAAAAGAGCTCGCCGCTCCCTGAGTCGCCGTCGGGCTCGATGAACCCGAAGCCGCGATCACGAAGCGTTCTAATCGTACCGGTTGCCATCGTCTTGGCCTTCCCTCTCTGCTGCGCTGCTTGCGCGGCGCCCCGGCGGCGCACGCACACTGGCTGGAGCCTTGCCCCTGCCAGGTCTTTAGCTAGTCCCGGCTGGCTTCCGACCGAGCCGGTTCACGCTCAATAGTGTTTCGCGGCCCCCGCCGCTACCGCTGACGGATCGTGTTGCGGCCGCGCGTCAAACGCATACGGCGACAGCTCCACCACCCGGTCTTCGGCAATCCGCGGATGTCGTGCTTGCATATTTTACCGCTACTGTACGCGTTCGGGCCGTCAACTTGCCCGTTCAGCGGTTTCGGCAAGCACCTCATCGGCATGATGATTGGCTTCGCGACGCACCGTGCGCGCCACGGGCATCTGCAGCGGTGGCCGTGGCTGCTGCAGAATGGTGCGCAGCTTCGCGCATTGCTCGTTCGCCAGCCAGGCGCCCGCATCTTCCTTGATCGTGTCGAGGAGCTTTGGCAGCTCTATCTGCGAAGATCCCCACCATCCTGCCCAGATCGCCGATCCGGAAACCGGGATCCCGCAGGAACTGCACTCGAAGGCGGCAAGACACCAGAAGCGCGGCTGGTTCGGGTCCCGCACCGGTGCGACACGGTACAACCGCTGATCGTCGCCGACCCGCAGAAATACGCCGAGTCCGCCGTTGCCCCGTAGCTCGATGACCTGGACGTCCATGTCGTCCATCACTGCGCCTCAGTCAGGCGAGCGCACGAACCAGAATCGACGGACAGCTGGATGGGGTTAGAACGGGCGGTGGCGCGCTCTGGAAGGGTCATCTTCACCTCCGACTGCCCGCGCCCGGAAGGCCGCGAACTCTCACGAAGGTGGCGATGCCGCGTAGCGACTTCGATGCACGCACCTATCGTTCGATTACGCCCGAGGAAAATATCCTGAACGCGTGCAAAGGGAGCATACCATAAACGTAAAACGCGGGGCATTGACGCATAAGATCGGTGAGACGTTAGCTCCCTCCTGAGGGGTTCCCTTCCTTATGTCCCACCGTCGTCTCCTTGAGAAACATCAGGACCCAGCGTTCGTCCGCGTGGAGACCCGGGTCGCCCGTGCCGTTGCAATCGAAAAGGCAAAGGGTGCCGGTTTCGTAACCGAGGAGAACGGCGGGGTGAATGTATGAGGAGCGGCAGACAGCGCGCGTGTTGCCAAGACGCGCGGCTACCGCGTCGATGGCCGCGACGATATTCGCCTTCATCGCCGTCTGCGTCTCGGATTGGCCGTGGCCGCGCAGGGAGTGCGCGGCCAGCACCGTTCCCGCCCAGGTGCGAAAGTCTTTGGCGGTGAACTCCTCACCGGCGATCTCCCGCAAGTACGCGTTGACGTCGTCGGAGTAGAGGGCGTGTGGCTCGCCGTCCTCATCGAGATCCTGGAAAAGGTGTTGGCCCGGGAGGTCTTGCAGGCGCCGAATGATCGGCGCCACGCGGCGATCGCGGACGCCGATCTCGTGCATCTTGCCGCTCTTGCCGCGGAAGGCGAACCGCACCGTCGATCCCGAGACATCGACATGGTCGTCTTGCAGGGTCGTCAGCCCATAGGAGCCGTTGTCTCGGGCGTACTCGGAGTTCCCAACCCGGATTAGGGCCTCGTCGAGCAGGCGCACGATGGTGGCGAGGATCTTCTCGCGGGGGAGCCCCGGCAGACGGAGATCGGCCTCGATTCGCTCCCGAATCCGCGGCAGGGCCTCCCCGAAGGCGATCATGCGTGTGAACTTGGTCTCGTCGCGGGTTGCCCGCCACTTTTCGTGGTAGCGGTACTGCTTGCGGCCGCGGGCGTCGCGCCCGGTAGCCTGGATATGGCCGCGCGGGTCGGGGTTGATCCAGACATCAGTCCAGGCCGGAGGAATGGCCAGAGCATTGATGCGGCGAAGCTCCTGCGGGTCGCGGATGACGCCCCCTTCAGGGCCCCGAAAGCTCCAGCCCTTGCCGGCGCGGCGGCGGCTGATGCCGGGGCCGACGTCGGGGGTGTAGCGCAGCCCTGCGGCGCGGGCCGCGGCGACCGGGTCGTCAGCGAGATCCGTGATGGGCGCAGGCGATGAGATCAGAGCGGGTTTCTCAACTTCATGTGCGAGGGGTGCGCCGGTTGAAACGAGCGTCACTTACCGCGGCTTATGCGGATTGTCGGGCTGTGGCGGCGTCGTCATCGCGCTGCCGTGAGAGCGCATGGGCCGCGATGACATCTTCGGCGATGCGATCGAGTCGCTGCGGAAGCCAGTCGGCTGCCGGCAGGCCGGACCCCAGACTAAGGACGTAATCCGCGCTTGCAGATGTTGCCAGCATCCGCTCCCGGTCGAGGACCGGCACTAACACATCATCCTCCACGATGTCCTGGGGTTCGGCGGGCAGCCCATCCCCTGACGTGATCTCGCCTTCGCTCGCGAACACCAATTCGTCGTTACGACGTCCTCGACGCCGCGCGCCCGCGCGATTGCAGAACCAGGGTCCTCGTGGCCGCCAGGGCCGTGACCTGATGTACGTCATCTGCTTCGTGCCTCGTCGAAAAACCGTGCGGGGCTTGGGATTCGCTTATGCATGATTCATGCCAGAAAGGCACAGGGGAGCGTATGATGCGGCGCCACGGTGTTCGGACGCCTGGATCTGTTTGCCTTTGCGCATCATCGAAAGGAGCGAGGCTGTGTCTCCCGAGAATGATCATTTCATCCCCGGTCTGTCCGGATCACGGTCACGTCGCGTTGTCCTCCATGCCGGTGGGGCAATACTCCCCGCATTGGGAGCGTTTGCTCTCCCACGTGGCGTGATTGCCCAGGCCACCCCAACCGCCGCAGGGCTCGGGAACCGGGCCCTCCTGGTGCAGAGTTTCAGCCGTGGCAGTCTGTTCCCGACCCAGGGGGACGTGGGAGTGGCGCCGTACACGGTTATCCTCTGGGACTCAGCCGACCGCGGCTTCTTCTTCGCCAATTGGGCCAGCGGCGCCGCCGGGGTTACCCCGACCGAGCGCGTTCTGAACGCCATTGGCGGTGAACCCGGGCCGCTGCGAGCAGTGCTGACGGCGGCTCCGGCAGAAGCGAGCGGCGCGACCGCGTCAGGTGAGCAGGTCTGGGCGTTGAACCTGGTCAGTGGCAGCGTCGGGTCGGACCCCGGGGCAGTCACCTATCAGGGCGAATCGCTGACTGACGAGGACGCCCTGGCATTGCTCGGCAGTGCCCCGGCGGACCTGCCCGACGGCCCGCGGGACCTGGGCAGTGGGTTCCTCATCCTCGCCGGGCTCTCCGCGTTCGACCCCGGTGATGGCGATGGCGTGCGGCTGGCGATGACCTAGCCCGAGGTCATCAGGACGCCCCACGGTCCCCGTCCGGCCGTGGGGTGAGCTCGATGTGTGTCGTGGTGTTCCGGCGCAGACGGTGAGCGAGCGGGACGAGGACGCCGTGCAAGAGGGGGTACTTGCGAGCCAGGAGACGGCCAGCGCGGGAGGACTCGCTTCCAGTGAGGATCCTCGCCTGGGCTGAAAGCGCCGGTCCGGTCGGGGTGCCCCGGGTAGTGGACGGAGCGATGATCACCTGTGGATTGTTCCGGATGCGCTTCACCTTCCCGGAGGTATCCCAACTGCGGACGAACGCGCGGTTGCCGTCGACCACGATGCTGACAGGTGTCCCGACCGATGTCCCGTCGCGCCGAAACGTCGTCAGCAGAACGGTCTTTTGCCGGGCAAAGGGTGCGAGCGAGGCAGAGGTCGGCAGTGCATCATCAGTACCGTTTCGATCATGAACTTTTTGGGCATCGCGCATCGCCATCGGCCTCCGTTTCGAGAAGCGGCGGACATCGTTGTGTCGTTACTCAGGAGACGGTCAACCCCGCCTCCGCGTGACAGGCACCCGCGGATGACCGAGTACGAGCGGCGCTCGATTCACGCCCCCTTGTCCTGTCGTCCTGTCCCGGTGAAGATGCGCTCCACCGAAACCGGAATGACCAGCAGGCACGAGTGATCGCGCGGAGGGAAGGGCGGGGCATGATGACATCGGGCGGAACGAACAACGACAAGGACAAGGAGTACCGCTACAACCGGCTGACCTGGCCGGAAATGAACGATGCCATCGCCCGGCAGCCGGTCGTGATTCTGCCGACCGGATCGACGGAGCAACATGGCCGGCACTTGCCGATCGACGTCGACTTGCTGCTCGCTGAGTCAGTCTGCCTGGAAGCGGGACGCCGCGCGGAGGGCGGCATCCTGGTCCTCCCACCGATTCCGTACGGGCTGAATCAGCACCATATTGACTTCCCCGGCACGATCCATATCGAGCCGGAGGTGTTCATCGCCTTTTGCCTCAATGTGACCAAAAGCGTCGCCTACCACGGGTTCGAAAAGATTCTCATCGTCAACGGCCACGGCTCGAACGCGCCGCTGATCGACATCATCGCCCGTCGCACGACGCTGCAGACCGATTCGCTCTGCGCCGCCTGTCACTACATCCATCTCGCCGTGGAGAAGTTCCGCGAGATCATGGAGTCGGAAGTCATCGCTCACGCCGACGAGTTCGAGACCTCCCTCTATCTGCACCTCGCGCCGGAGCGGGTGCAGATGGACAAGGCCGGTGCGGACGACGACGTGATGGGAACGTACGTCTCCTCAGACAGCACGAGTCCTTACGTCCGCTTCAACGACTACTGGTCGCGCTGGACCGATCTCGGGGTGCATGGCGATGCTCGCCCGGCCACGGCCGAGAAGGGCGAGATCATCTTCGAGACGGCGGTGTCCCGCCTGGTCGAGCTTGCGGAGGAGTGGCGTAACTGGCCGCTTGCTGAGCGCCGGGATTTTCATGAGCGGCCGGTGCA
>JAHWJF010000249.1 GCA_019348515.1 Chloroflexota bacterium
GGAACCCTCGACCTGACCTCGCTGATCCTGATCAGTTTCGGCTCGACGACGGACTCCTACGGCATCGTCACGGCCCTGGTCGGTCTCTACCCTGTGGTGGCTGCGCTCCTCGGGGTCGTTTTCCTTGGTGAGCGGCTGACCCGGGTGCAGGCGACCGGCGCGACCCTGGCGATGGCCGGTGTCCTGCTGGTGAGCGTCTAAGGGTGTTAGGGTGTTAGGGGGTTAGGTGCTCGGGAATAGTGCTCCAGGTTCCGTAGTGTGTGCGACAGTTGAATGCGAGGCTCTTAAAGTCCACCTCCTGACACCTATCACCCATCACCCCGTCACCTTCCCGGTGACCACCGGGGCGCGTGTCGGTTCTGCTCCGTGGAAAGGCTCTCTCTCCCGTGCTGTCAACGCCTCCTGTCCATCGCCTCTCCGTAAGCTCCATGGGCCCCAGTCGCCGAAATCTACTGGAGGCAGTCATCGACTCGCCCCGGGACGGCGGCACGAGCGATGCCTGGGCGGTGCGAGTGCGCGGCCACCTCTTGAGCAAATCTGGACCGGTGACCGAGATCGCGGCCGTCTTCCCCGGCATGGTGCTGGCAACATCCACAGCGGGCCTCCCTACCCCGGAGGTCGCCACGCGTCACCCAGACGTGCCGGGAGCGGAGGCGTGCGGCTTCACGCTGTTGGTGGACACGCTCGGCCTGCCACCCCGCTTCGAGTTTCGCCTGCGCGCCACCCTCGCGGACGGCTCGCGGGTGAAGGTCGCCGCCATCGGCGGGGAGCGACGTCCACTGACCACGTCGTATGCCCCACGGTTGCAACCGCTGCTGGTCACCTCCCTGGGGAGGATGGGCACCACCCTCCTCATGCGGATGCTCTCCGCGCACCCCGGCGTAGTCGCTTACGACCGCCCGCCGTACGAGGCGCGGGGTGGGAAGTACTGGCTGCACGTGCTGAAAACCCTGGCCGCACCCGCCGACGCGACCAAGCGGGTCGGTGCAGCGATGGAGTTCCATCTCGAGACGCTGGCCGCCGGCGGCAACCCCTTCTACTCCGCCGCCTTTGCGCCCTGGCCCGAGGTCGAGGCCTGGTCCGGGTCGACGTACGTGGTCGACCTCGCCGCGTTCTGCCAGCGCAGTATCGACGGCTGGTACCTGGCGACCGCCGCCGCGCAGGGCGCGCGAGACGATGCGCTCGTCTACTTCGCCGAGAAGCACTTCCCGGACGCGTACCCGCGGCTGATGCGGGAGCTCTATCCCCGGGCCCGGGAGCTCTTCCTGGTGCGTGACTTCCGCGACATGATCGCCTCGATGGTCGCCTACAACGCGCGCAAAGGGTTCGGCGACTTCGGGCGCGAGACAGCGGCAAGCGACGCGGCCTGGCTGGCCGATCTCCGGCGCGGCGTCCTCGCCCTGCGCGACGCCTGGCGGGAGCGCGGAGACCCGGGAAGTCTCGTCCGCTACGAGGACCTGGTGCGCAAACCGGAGATGACGCTGCCACCGCTCCTCACCTCCCTCGGGCTAGATGCCGCTCCGGAAACGGTAGGCGTGCTGATCTCTACCGCTGCGCCCGATGCCCCGGGACTGAGCGGGCATGGCACAGCACGGTCGCCAGACGCTTCGATCGGCCGCTGGCGACAGGACTTGCCACCGGATTTGCTGACAGCTGTCGAGGAGACCTTTGCCGACCTCCTCGCGGAGTTCGGCTACGCCTCCCAACAGTAATTCAGCAAGGCACGAAGCGGTCTCCCAGGCGTTTCCTCCATTCCGCCGCGTTCTAAACGCTCACCGGCGTACAGATTTCAACCAGCATCCCTTCCGGGTCACGCACGTAGGCGACCGTCTGCCCCCACGGCTTCGTCTCGGGTGGAGAGACGACAGTCGCCCCGGCGGCGAGTGCGGCATCCCAGGCGGCCGGCACGTCGTCCGTGACGAAGCCGATCTCGATGCCGGCCGGCTTCTCCGCTGGGTCATTGTGCCGGTATCCGCCAGGGATGAACTGGCTGGCAAGCGTGTGTTTGGCAAATGAGAGGGTCGTATCGCCGGTTTCCAGCTCACCATAGGTGGCGTCATCGGTGATGAAGCGGCGAGAGAGCCCAAACGCACGCTCGTAGAAGTCAATCGCCACTGCCACATCTTCGACATAAAGAATCGTGTAACCGAACCGCATGGATCTCCCTCCGAACATCTGTGCGGGGCGACGGTGGTACTCTACCCGATCAGAAACTGGAATCCGGCGTAGGAGAACGTAGCGAATCAGCCGCGGCGCACTATCCTCTGACCTGCTGATGGCCAGACGATCCGCGGCAATCGGCGACTGCTAGTTGCGGCAGCCCTGACATCTCGTCATGCGCGCCATTGCCAACTAATATCGGCGTGCCGCACATCTGATCCAGCGATCGATCACGATGGAGATCTACACGCCCGTGGAGGGACGCACCCAGCGGCCGGCATGGCTCCGGTATGGCGCCGCGATCCTGCTCGTCGTGCTCGCGAGCGCGCTGACGGCAGCCTCGCGGCAGTGGCTCATGCCGACTCCGCTCGCTCTTTATTACGGCGTGGTCGTGCTGGCCGTCTGGTACGGCGGGTTGGGTCCCGGTCTAACCTCCATCGGACTCTCCTTATTCGCAATTGCCTTTTGGGTGTTCCAGCCGATACCGGTCTGGGCTCTTGGCTGGAGCGAGCTGAGCCGCCTGGTCACCTTTGCCGTCGTCTCGTTGCTCATCACCGGGCTCAGTGCCAGCCGGGATCGCGCCGAGGCCGAGATGCGGGCCAGCGAGCGCCGCTTCCGCACCATGCTGGAGACCGCTAACGAGGGCGTCTGGCTGATCGACCGCGACGCTCGCACGCAATACCTCAACGACCGGATGGCGGCGCTCCTCGGCGCAACCCCTGAGCGTATTACCGCAAACTCGGTCCTCGATTTCGTCTTTCCGGAGGACACATCTGCCGCGCGGGAGTGGATCGACGCCAACCTCGCCGGCCGCTCGGAGGAGCTCGATTTCCGGTTCCGCCGGGTGGACGGCGAGGAGGTGCTGGTTGTCGCCGGCACGAGCCCCGTGCGTGACGACGCGGGCCGAGTCGTCGGCGCGCTTGGTCTCTTTACCGACGTCACCGCGCGGCGCCGGGCGGAAGCCGCGCTGCGTTTGCTGGACGAGGCAGGACGAGCGCTGGCCTCCTCGCTTGATTATGAGGAGACCTTGCAACGGGTGGCCTGGCTGGCAGTGCCCGTGCTCGCGGATTGGTGTGTGGTCGATCTCCTCGAAGAGGGAGGAGTCGTCAGCCGGGTTGCCCTCGCCCATGCCGATCCCGGGCACGCGGAATTGGCAGCCGGGCTGCTGGCGCATTCACCGTCCGCCAGCATCGCCGGACCGGAAGAGCAGGTTATCCGGACTGGTGCCTCGCTTTTTCTGGAGACGGTCACGGATGAGCTGATCAGGGCTGCCGCCCAAAGTGCCGAGCACCTGGAGTTCCTGCGTTCCGTTGGGGTCGTTTCCGCGATCGTCGTACCGTTGTCAGCCGGTGGCATGGTGCACGGTGCGATGACCCTGGCCACGACGGCGGGTTCGAATCGCCATTTTGACAAAGACGACCTCGTCCTGGCGGAGCAGCTCGGCCGCCGATCCGCCGTGGCCATTCAGAACGCGCGGCTCTACCGCGACGCACATGCCGCCGAGGCCCGCTACCGCGGCCTCTTCGAGGGGACCAAAGACGGCATCATCGTGTTCGAACCGGACGGCAAATGTGTCGATGTCAACCCCGCAATGATAGAGATGGTCGGTTACGACCGGGCTGAGCTGGTCGGGTTCCCGGCAACGCTCGTCGCCTGCGGGGGACCCTGGTCCGGCGAGGAAGCGGAGCGGTTGCGCCGCGAGGGACTGTGGCGCGGCGATTTCGAGCTGCGCCGCAAGAACGGGTCGATGCTGGCGGTCGAATCGTCGATCACCTCGGTGCCGCTCCCCACCGGTCCGGTCTATGTCGGCGTCCTGCGTGACATTTCCGAGCGCAGACGGTTCGAGCAGCTCCAGGAAGAGTTCCTCTCGGCGCTTGCCCATGATCTGATGAATCCATTGACCACCGTGCGCGGGCAGACGCAGCTCCAGCGCCGGCGGATAGCCCGCGGCGAGCCTCTCGACGAAGGCCGCCTGAACGCCGCGTTGGAGAGCATCGACACGGCCTCGCTGCGCATGAGCAGGCTCGTCGACGAGCTGGCGGACGTGATGCGCCTACGGGCCGGAAGCGAGATCGACCTGCACCGGGAATCGTTCGATCTGGTAGCCCTGGCGCGGCGGACCGCGGATGAGCACAGCCGGGCCACCGAGCGTCACCAGATCGAGGTGATCTCCGAGGTGGAAACGCTCATCGGCTTCTGGGACGGGCCCCGCCTGGAGCGCGTGCTCGGCAACCTCCTCGGCAATGCCATCAAGTACAGCCCGGAAGGCGGGGAGATCACGATCCGGATCGCGCGGGAGGGGAATGGCGACGCCGAGGTTGCGGTCCTCAGCGTTAGAGATTGTGGAGTCGGTATCCCGCAAGCGGACCTGAGCCTGATCTTCGAGCGGTTTCGGCGCGCTGGCAACGTTGAGAGCTTCGCCGGCAGCGGCATTGGCCTGGCCGGGGCCAAGCGAATCGTCGAGCTCCATGGTGGGACGATCTCGGTCACCAGCACCGAGGGCCAGGGAAGCACGTTCACGGTGCGGCTGCCGACCGCGGTCGAGGTGCAGCGGTGAACCGATCGACAGCCTGTCAATCGCTCGTGACGTGCGATGCAGCGTCTTGACGGTAAGCGACGTTCATCCTGATTCTGCAATACGCGCAACGTGCTCTGCATCATATGGGCCAAACAGCTCTCGATGGCGCTGGGCAGCTCTCATGAGATCCGCCACCCGCTGAATGATCGCTTTCGCATCAGAGGAAAGCCGCACCTCGAGGCGCTGCGGCTTCGGCTTCTCGCTGGATGGGGGTGGTGCCGCGGTCATACCTGCCTCTGGAAGGGTCCATGCCCCAAAGCCGGGTCATTCCGAGTCGCAGCGAGGAATCTCGTTGCTCAACATATCTCCGCAGCACGACGAGATCCCTCCTGCGACGGGCGTCGGGACGACACGACGTCCGCACGCCAGTGTCGACCCGCGTAAACCAGCACGGGGCACGAATGCTAGGTGCGCACGGCCTGGTAGCGCTGGGCGATGAGCCCGATGCCGCAGAGCGCCGCAACGCAGGCGGCGGCTGTCGCCAGTGGCGCGCCGATCCGGTCGGCGATCGCGCCAACAGCCAGCTGACCGAAGGGAAGCATGCCCCAGGTCGCCAGGTAGATCGAAAGCACCCGCCCACGCACCTCGTCATCAACCCGCAGCTGCAACGCCGTCTGGGTGATGGCCATGAAGGACGCGCTCATCCACCCTGCCGCGAACAGCAGTAGCGCCGCAAGGGGAACAATCGGGGTCAAGGCGAAGACCAGCACCAGCCCGGCAAACGTCGCCGCGGTGACGACCTGGGCCCTTGACCAGGATCCGAACCGTCGTGAAGCCGCGACGGCGAGCGCCCCGGCGACCGTCCCCAGGCCGGTGCTGGCCAGCAACAGACCGAGCCCGGTCGAGCCAATGCCCAATTCATCGCGGGCAAAGACGGGCATCATGGCGATGTACGGCATCACGAGCACGTTCGTCGTCACCGCCAGGAGGATCAGGTTCCGGAGGAACGTATCCCGGGCCACGATGCGAAGTCCAACGGTCAGACTCGCCCACGCCGACCCGGCGCGCGCGGTTCCCCCCGATCTGCTCGGCGGCAACGAACAGGCCGAGGAGTCGGCCAAGGTGTTCTG
>JAHWJF010000250.1 GCA_019348515.1 Chloroflexota bacterium
GAGCATTTATCGCTGACCGGATCCTTACTCCTGTCGCGGTCCCGGCGTGACCGACACCGCGTCAAACATCGCTCCATGGGACATGATGGCCGTGGCCATGGCGCGGCTGCTCGAGTCCGGTGAGACCGTCTTCCACGGCGTGTCGTCCCCGCTGCCGATGGTGGCGACGCTCCTGGCGAAGCACCTGCACGCGCCGGATCTCACCTACCTGAACATTACGGGAGCGATCGATGCCGATCCCGCGACGCTGCCGGTTTCTACGGTCGACCCCGCGCTGCTGCGTGGCACCCGCGCGTTGGTCACCCTGGCGGACCTCTTTGATCTCTCCGCCCGCGGCCGGCTCGACGTGGCATT
Source organism: Chloroflexota bacterium (assembly GCA_019348515.1). Classification (GTDB taxonomy): domain Bacteria; phylum Chloroflexota; class Chloroflexia; order Thermomicrobiales; family UBA6265; genus JACCXM01. Next base: position 355 of record JAHWJF010000250.1, read on the forward strand.
TCTGAGCGGTGTTCAGATCGACGGCGAGGGACGGATCAACCTGAGCGCCATCGGTCCGTATGCACATCCAGACGTACGGCTCCCTGGGGGTGCGGGGAGCGCGATGCTGATGCCGACGGCGCGGCGCGTCATCCTCTGGCGGACGAAGCACGATCCGCGGACGTTCGTCGAACGACTTGATTTCGTGACCGCGGCCGGCAACGTCGACCGGGTAGTGACACCGCTCGGCATCTTTGCGCGGCGGGAACGTCGCTGCCGGCTTGCTGTCGAGAGTCTGCACCCGGGTGTGTCGGCGGCCGAGTTCCGGGATGCAACTGGTTTCGCGGTCGACGTCGGGCCTGAGACACCGGTAACACCACCGCCATCTTCGGAAGAGTTGGCAATGCTGCGGGCGATTGACCCGACGGGAGTCGTCCGGAGCGAGTTTGCGTGAGTTGGACCGCGTAAGGCACACGGTGGAGTAGGGAATGTTGCTGGAGGGTTTGCGGGAGCAAGTCGTCGAGGTTGGGTTGCAGGCACTGGCGCGCGGAATCGTTCATGGCACCGCCGGCAACATGAGCATTCGTGATCCGGAGAGTGGGCTAATCGCGATCTCGCCGAGTGGGATTCCGTATCCGACGGTTACGGCGGCGGACATCGTGATCGTCAATGATCGGGGCGAGATCGTCAATGGGAACCGGAAGCCAAGCTCCGAGACCCCGTTGCACACGATGACGATGCGCGCCAGGTCTGATATCCGGGCCATCGTGCACACCCACTCGCACTACTCGACGGTCGTCTCCTGCATTCGGCCCTACCTGCCGCCGATCCTGACCGAGACCTGCCTGGTGGCTGGCGCGAGGGTGCCCGTGACCCGGTACGGGTTGACCGGGACGCCTGATTTTGGCGAGAGCGTGTTGGAGGTCCTCACTCCAGACACAAAGGCCGTCATCCTGAAGAATCACGGGCTGATCTGCTTTGCGGACTCCTTCGACGCCGCGCTAGGCATAGCCGAGATCGTCGAAGAGTCCGCCCGGGTCTACATCAACGCCCTTGCGGCCAACGGTGGCCAAGAGCCGGATCTTGTGCCCGAGGCTCTGATTCCGGAGATGACCGAGCGGTTCCTGGCGAGCTATGGCCAACCGAAAACCACGTAGGGCACGAAACCCCGTTGCCGGAGCCAAAGCGTCGCCTCTTGCGTGCCGTGGGGCAGGAGCATAGACTGCGAGAATACCTACGGCTGCGAGCCGCTGAGGGTGATACGGATGCACACGGGAAGGAACGTGTCCGTACACACCAAATTTCCGTAGGTTTGGGTGGGGAGCGGGAACGATGGCAAACCAGGTCGATTCACTCGACGAGCAGATCCTCGCGGCACTGCAAGAGAATGGGCGATTGACGATGAAGTCGCTCGCGGAACATGTCGGACTGTCGAGTCCGGCGATGATCGAGCGTGTCCGCCGGCTCGAGGAGCGTGGCGTCATCTCCGGGTACCGCGCCATTGTCGCACCCGCCGCATTGGGGAGACCGATCACCGCCTTGATCGCGGCGACGGTCGACCGTCGCGACCAGGACGCGTTTGGGAGTCAGGTTCGGGAGGAGCCCGCGGTCGCCGAGGTCCATCGCACCACGGGAGATGCGACGCATCTGGTGAAAGTCAACGTGCCAGACATGGCCACGTTGGAGCGGCTCGTCGACGATCTGAGTGAGGCCGGCGCGCGTTGTCAAACCACGATTGTCTTGTCATCACCGATACCGTACCGGCCGATCACCCCGCCAGAGGGGATGACCGTGCAGCGATCACGGCTGACCCGCCGCCGCCGCAGGCCAGCCGGGGAGGACGGAACGAACGGGGAAACGGGCAAGCGGCCGGGCAGACCGCGAGGCCGCCGTGCCGCTGTAGCGCAGTAAGTATTGATTCACATCCGAACAGACACCGACGTCAGGAAGAATCATTGGCAGCCCGCGGTGCTTCCGGCGGCGCCGGGTGGGGGAAGGTGGGCAGGAAGTTGCCCGGCTCGTTGAAACGCACCGCTCTCGCATAGCGATAGACGCTATCGGACCCCGCGCCTGAGATATTGCCACCCCGCTTGCGCAGGTGGTCGATCGTCCGCGCCAGATCCTTGTATTGCCACGGTGTGAGCTGGTCACAACGCAGGGCTGGAGCGCCGCCGGCATCAAGAAGCTCGCCACGGTTAGACGATTCGTCAGTCGGTCGGCCCCCCGTTGCCTCGCAGACGGCGCCATCGACAATGCCGGCCGGGCGCGGGAATTGAGCCGGCACCGGCTGACCGTCCGGACCAAGCAGCAACTCCATGAACTCGGGTCGGGTGTGCAGGTCGATCATCAACTGCGACCAGATAGGTCCGGCACCCTGGATACCGTCGATCTCTGCCAGCGGGTCGTTGCGCGTATTGCCGACCCAGACGCCGATCGCGACGTCCGTGGTAAATCCCATCGTCCAGATGTCCCGGAAGTCGTTGGTCGTGCCGGACTTGGCGGCGGTAGGACGGCCCAGCGTCTGCTGGGTCTGCCCGAAGAGGTTTTGCCGGGTGAAGATCATGGCCCGGCTCTCATTGTCGGTCAGGATCGAGATCAGCTGATAGGCAATTTCGGGCCGAATTGCCTGCTCTGCCTCTTGCAGCGTTTTTGCTTCATCGAGCTCGTAGAGAACGTTGTCCTCGCTGTCGGTGATTTTCAGGATCGGCGTCACCGGGACGTACTTGCCGAGGTTGGCAATGGTGGCGTAGGCGTTGGTCAGCTCCAGCGGCCAGACATCGCCGGAACCGAGCGCAATGGAAAGCCCGTAATCGGCGGGCGGTTGTGAGAGCTCGTGTTTGATCCCCACGCGGCGCGCGATCTCGACGATGGCCTCGGCGCCGCCCGCGTACTCGACGGCTTTCACCGCCGGGATGTTCAGCGAGTTGGCCAGCGCCGTGCGCACGGTGACGGCGCCATTGAAGGTGCGCAGGTAGTTCTGCGGCTCGTAGAAAGGCATCTCCTCGCCGGTCACCGGATCGGTGGCGCCGGGCGTTTCGATCCTGATTGGCGCATCGAGGACCACGGTGCCGGGGTGCCAACCCTGTTCGAAGGCCGCCGCGTAGACGATTGGTTTGATCGCCGACCCCGGCTGTTGAGCCGACGTGGTGATGTTGACCTGTCCCTCCAGCGCCGCGTCCTCGAAGTTGGCTGAGCCGACCATGGCCAGAATCTCGCCACTCCACGGCACGACGACCGTGAGTGCCGCATTCCGGGCGTTATAGAACTGAAGCTGCTGGATGTTCTGAGTGACGATCTCTTCGGCCCGGTTCTGGAGCGCCGTGTCGATCGTCGTGTAGATGTTGAACCCGCCCTTGGTGAAATCCTTGTCGGGATATTTTTCCGCCAGGTACTCGTAGACGTACTGCACGAAGTGGGGATGGTCGAGGACGCCGCCATCGCCCTCGCGCGCGGGGTAGACCGTCGGCCAGTTGGCGTGCGCCTCGTTGGCCTCAGCGCGCGTGATATAGCCGAGCTTGACCATCTGATCGAGGACATACTTCTGCCGGCGATGCGCGTTTTCGGGATAGAGGGCAGGGTTGAAATTCGTCGGTTGCTGCGGAATGCCAGCCAGCAAGGACGCCTCGGAGAGGGTCAGATCTGCGGCCGACTTGTGGAAATAGGTTTGGGCAGCAGCCTCGATCCCATACGATCGGTTCCCGTAGAAGATCTGGTTGAGATACATGGTGAGGATATCGTGCTTCGAGAACTGGCGCTCGAGCGCAACCGCGGCCAGCCCTTCCCGCCACTTGCGCTGAATCGAGACTTCGTTCCCGATAGCCTCGTCGTGCACAGAGCGGACGAGTTGCTGGGTGATGGTCGAGCCCCCGGACGAACCCGCGCCGCCTGCCATGATCATTGCGCCGCGGGCGATGGCGTACGGCTCAACGCCTTCGTGGCTCCAGTAGGTCGCGTCCTCTGAGGCGACCGTGGCGTTGATCACGTGGGGTGAGATTTTCTCGAAGGGTACGAACGTCCGCCATCCGTAGTCCTGATCGGCGATCTCCTGCAACAACACGCCGTTACGGTCGAGGATCCGGGTCGTTTGGAACGTGTCGGCGGAAATGTGCGCCGCGTTCGGCAAGCTCCCGTTGATCTCCTGGTACTGATTGACCGTCGCGGCGACAGCGGCTGCCGTCGAGAGCGCTCCGGCCACAACTGTCACCGCGAAGAAGAGGAAGAACGCGACGGCCAGCCCGGCCAGAACTCCGATAACTTTCCCGGCATTGGCTCTGCGGCGGGATATTCCGGGCATGAGATGCGGCGGCAGGGACCGGCGGCGTCCTCCTGTCGACCGCCGTCCGCGCAGCGCACTCGTGCGGCTGACCGTTCGGTGGTTTCCGTTGCTGTTCATGCGGTTGGTGTATCGGTGCGCCATACGCTACCTGTCTTACCTCGCTGCGGGGCTCCGGCAGACGCTGTAGATGCGACCCTGATGACCATAACGCACGAGTCGCGACGGCGGATACTACCACGGGGGTGATAGGGTGATAGGGCGTGGAGAGCTCGCTTCCGTGGCTGATCTCACAAAACCGTCAGTGTTGCGTTTCAATGATTGAAATCGGGAATTGCTTGCGTTCGCCGGGGAACGAGTAAGATCGGGAGGAATGATCGTGGCGGAGGCGGCGATGGCGGCAGCGCCGACAGCCGCTGTGAGACCAGCTGGCACGTCTGTGCTGGAATCGGCGGAACAGACGACGTTCGATGACACCCTCGCGCGGCACGGCGCTGAGATCTATCGGTTTGCCCTTCATCTGACGCGCAACCGGCCTGACGCGGACGACCTCTACCAGGAGACCGCGCTCAAGGCGTACCGCGCCTGGAACCGCTTGCCCTGTGATGCCAACCATCGCGCGTGGCTGTACCGAATCGCATCGAATACGTTCCTGAGCGACAAGAGAAAATCGTCTCGTCTGCGGTCGCTCGATGCGGAAGACACCGTTGAGAGTATTCCGGCCGTAAATCAAGATGACGACGGGCGTCTCGATGCCGGAAATCTCTTGCGCGAGGTCGAGACGTTCATCGAGGGTCTCCCACCGAAACAGCGGATCGCACTGGTGCAGCGCAAGTATCTGGATATTGGGTACCCGGAGATCGCGGCCACGCTCGGCTGCTCCGAGGATGCGGCGCGCCGCAGTGTGCATGAAGCCCTGCGAAAGCTGCGCGCCCGGTTCGGCGACAGAATCTGATGGCTGGCCCGCATCTTGAGAAGGAATTGACGTATGGAATCATCAGCGAGAAGGCGTTCACGGCAGATGAATAATGGACTCGAAGAAGCGGCGAGCAAGCCGGATGTGGACCCCTGTGACATTGCCTGCGACGCGATGCCGGCTCGCGTCGTCGGCGATCTCTCGGATCATGATGAGAGCTGGCTCCTGGAGCACACCGACGATTGCAACTACTGCGCGAACGAGCTGAAACGCTCT
>JAHWJF010000251.1 GCA_019348515.1 Chloroflexota bacterium
ACAAAGCGTGCCGCCACGTCTTGGGCGATGGTCAGGCTCAACGGGTCTTGCCCATGCCGCCGGGGCCGGTCAATGTGAGGAGCGGGACAGCCTCTCCAGGAGGAGGGTACACGCGGCCTCACGCTCATGCACCCGGCCGATGAGCCGGGTGCATGAAATCGGTATCTCTCCCGCGAGCGATGATGGGGCGGGCACGGCCATAGAGACCCCTGGGCAAGGACACGATGTCGACGGTGTCATGCCAGTGTGAACAGCCAACGGTTCTGGGTCAATATGGATCAGGCGGTAGAGGCCGGGGAATTGGTCACCTTCCAGGCACGCCGGCCTCGGGAGATCGAGCTACCTCGAGCGTACGCCGCGCCGTCTCCTCGAGGACGTCCCAGCGTTCCTTGAAGGCGTTGTAGGCCTGTGCCGCCAGGCCGATGTGGATCTGATAGCAGGTCAACCGCTCCTCGAAATGCGGCACGTCGAGGCCAATGGATGCGAAATGACGCGCGGCTTCACCCTGGAAATCGATCCCGCGCCAGGCCGGGTACCAGGGCGACCAGAACAGGAACCAGGCGAGGTCATAGAGGAAGTCGCCGTACATCGCGCAGCCCCAATCGATGACCGCGCTGATGCGCCCGTTCGCCACCAGGACGTTGAAGTTCAACAGGTCGCTGTGGATGAGGTGGCGCTCCTCTGGACAGGACCGCGTCAACGCTTCTAGGCGGGCAAGACCTTCCGCGAACGGTGCGGGACCCGTAGGTGAGGCGTCGAGAAGCTCCCGCCAGCCGCGCGTCCGTTCTTCCGGCCAGTCCTCGGCGATGGCAAGAAGTGCCTCTCGCCAGCTCGGATACGGGGCGTTGCCGTCCCCACCCCAACCACCGTAGCCGGTCGATCCCGTAAGATCGACCTCCCGAGCGGCATCGAGCGCGGCGAACAACGATGGCAGCAGGGTCCTCATCTGCCGCTCATTCAGGTTGTCGAGGAAGTCTCCATGGGCGCGTTCGGAGATGGCGAAGAAGCCGCCGCCGGTCTCCCCGATCTCGACGATCGCCGGGATGGGCAGATCGCGGGAGCTGTAGCCGGCCGCGAGGCGGTCCTTGCGGAAGTCGTCATCGAGGGCGCTGAAGCGGACGACGTACTCGGCGTCGCCGTTCCGGAACGCGTACGCCCGTGACCACTCCCCCTGTCCAATGGGCGACACATTGCCGATGCCGTGCCCAAAGCGAGCCGCGAGGAACGATTCGGCTGCGGCGGGGTTCAGCATGCCCCATTCCGGAACGTGACGAGGCGCACCGCGATCAGCGCGAGCGGCGGCCCCGCGTGTAGTCGGGACGCTCCCGCCGCCGGTAATCCGCCGCGTCGATGGAGACGTCGCGCGTGAGGTGGGTGTCGAGCAGGCGGGAGAGGATCCGTTCGTCGATCTTGTCGTGGCTCTGGTTGGAGGTCACGATCGTCAGCAGCCGCTCGACATAGCGGTGGTTGATGATCTGGTAGAGCTTCTCCCGCGCCCAGGGGGTGGTGTTCTCCGTCCCCAGATCGTCCAGCACGAGCAGGGGTGCGCCACGAATCTGGTTGAAGCGGTCATCGTAGGCGACCCCCTGCGCGGGGTCGAACGTGGCCCGCAGATGATCGAGAAGATCCGGAACCACTGCGAAGTAGACACTCCCGTTGCGCTTCCGGATCTCGAGCGCGGCGGCGACTGCAAGGTGGGTCTTCCCGACGCCAACACCACCACGCAGGTAGAGCCAGCGATGCTCGGGATCCAGGTCCCGCGCAAACGCGTAGGCGACGTCGAACGCCTCCTCGGTACCCGGGACCTGCTCGAAATCGTCGAACGTGTGGCGGGTGAATCCATCGAGATTTGAGAGCCGGCGCAGTTTTTCGCGCTCCCGTTCCTCCTGCTCGGAGAACCGGCATTCACAGTGGATGAGCCGGCCGAAGTTGGGATGCCCGACGGGGACCTCCATGCGCACCCAGCCCGCGTCCTTGCAGACCGGGCAGCGCCACGTCGGCGTCGTGGTCGCCGAGCCATTGCTGCCGGCCGGACCGACCGGGATGGAGAGGGAGGTGAGGACGTCGCCGATGCGTTTCATACGATTTCCCGCTAGCCGTACCGCTCGCGCGGTTCCCGTCCCTGGGTCTGCCAGCCTTCGAGGATGCGCTCGATGTAGCGCCAGGAACGCTTGTTATAGGCGACCGACTCCGCGACCGCGTCCTCGATCCACTCCACCGGCCATGTCTCCAGCGCCCGCACGAGATGGTCGGCGATGAGCGGGGTCAGCGGACCGACGTTTTGCTCGTAGAGGCGAAAGACATTCGGCCGCTCCGGGATGACGGCCGGCGGCTGCCCCTCGCGCCACAGTGCCCGTGGCGGGGCGACGGCGCCCCGCGCCATGGCCGCGACAAGGGCCTGGTTCACGGGGGTATTGACATAGTACCAGACGTCGCGGCCGTCACCGCGCTCGGCGACGAAGCGGAGTAATGTGCCGCGACCGGTGGCGAGGTCGAGCCCGGTGGCGATCCGCTCGTCCGGCTCGCGCGGGCTGCCATTGGTCCGCAGCGCGGTGCGCAAGGCGCGATCGGCGCGGAGGGCCGTTTCGGAGACCGGAGACTCGATCCCCCCCGCCTCTGACGCCAGGCGGAAGACCGCCAGCGTCGCCTGCACCTCGGTCAACTCCGAAAGCTGGGGCAGGACGTCGGTGAAAAAGGCACGCGGAATGCCAACCGCGGGATCGGTCTGGACGAGAAACCCGTTGAAGCGCCGCGTCACGATCTGCTCCACGCGGAAGAGCGCCGTGGCGAAGTGGTGTCATCCCGGGGCACGAGGGACCTCGTCAAACCATCGTGCCCAGACCCGGAGCGACGAGATTCCTCGCTGGCACTCGGAATGACACGCGGACTGAGCCATGTTTCAGGACGCAATCCGGACCCACACCCTATCGTCCCCACGCTACATCCCCGGTCCGGGGTAGAGCTCGAGATCCGCAAACCTCGCCGTGCGGTCGAAGAAGCGGAGGTTGATCGAGCCTACTGGACCGTTACGGTGCTTGGCGACCACGATCTCGGCGATACCTTTCTTTTCCGAATCCTCTTCGTACTTATCTTCTCGATAAATAAAGACAACGATGTCCGCGTCCTGCTCAATACTGCCGCTTTCTCTCAGGTCCGAGAGCATCGGCTTGTGATCGGCGCGGCTCTCCACCGCTCGGGAGAGCTGCGACAGGGCGACGACCGGGACGTTCAACTCGCGCGCCAGTCCTTTCAGCCCGCGCGAGATCTCCGAGATCTCTTGCACCCGGTTTTCGGTACGGCGGGCGCTCATCAGTTGCAGGTAGTCGATGATGATCAGGTCAAGCCCCTGCTCCGCCTGCAAGCGGCGGGCCTTGGAGCGGACGTCCATGATGTTGGAGGTCGAGGCGTCGTCGATGTAGATCGGGGCTTCGCTCAACCGGCCGAACGCGCGTGAGATACGGTCCCATTCGTTGTCGTCGATCTGCCCCAGCCGCAGCCGGTGCGTATCGACCCCGGTCTCCATCGAGAGGACGCGCTGCACGAGCTGTTCGGCCGACATCTCCAGGCTGAAGATGCCGACCGTCTTGCCGTGCCCGACCGCCGCGCCGTAGGCCATCCCGAGAGCCAGGCTGGTCTTCCCCATCGACGGACGAGCCGCGACGATGATCAGGTCCGAGCGCTGAAGCCCGCCGGTGAGCTGGTCGAGGTCGGAGAACCCGGTCGCCACGCCGACGACTTCGCCGCGGTGCTGCTGCAGGTAGTCGATCTGATCGAAAAAGCGATCGAGCACCTCTCCCATGGAGACGAAGTCTTTGGTCTGCCGTCGCTGCGAGACGGCGAAGACGGCGCGCTCGGCGGCATCGAGGGCGTCCTCGGTGTCGATTCCCTCCCGGAAACCGACGTCGACAATCTCCGTGCCGGCGTCGATGAGCCGGCGCAAGGTCGCGGCACGCTCGACGATGCGGGCGTAGTACTCGACGTGGACGGCGGTGGGGACGGCGTTGAGCAGGCTGGAGAGATAGGAAAGCCCGCCGGCCTGGTCGTACTGACCGCGTCGCTGTAGCTCGTCGGAGAGGGTGACGAAGTCGGTCGGCTCGCGCTTGTTGTAGAGGTCGAGAATCGCGCGATAGATGAGCCCGTTGGCAACGGCGTAAAAATCTTCCGGCCGCAGGAAGGACGCCACCCGGATGATGGCGTCGCGGTCGATGAGGAGGCTGCCGAGCACCGATTGCTCCGCCTCCACATTGTGTGGAGGCAGTCGCTCGATGATGCTTGGTGTCGCGATGGCCATGGTTCCCCTCGCCCGTTAGACGGATCCCCGGTAGTAGCAGCGGGGAGTCCGGCGGGGGTGGCGGACCGAACGGGACGCGACGGGGCCGCGTCCGAAGCCGTCGCGTCCGGCTAACTCCAGACGCGACGGCGTAAAACCCAGTCTAGGCCTCGCCGACCGGGTCCAGCTCCTCCTCGACATCGACGCCCTTCCCCGACTCCTCCGTCAGGGTAGCGGCGCCACCTTCGTTGTCGATGAAGCCGTGGGCGCCGGGAACGCCATTATCATCGACCCATTCATGGGATGGGCCCTCGTCGACCGTGGTTGTTTCACTATCATCATGCGCTGAGCCTGGCTCCGGATGGCCAGCGGCCCCGGGGGTCTCGCCGGAGGAATCCTCGGCCTTGGCCTTGGCTTTGGCAGCTTCAGCGGCGGCGTGCGCCGCCTGGTACTCGGCGTCACCGACAACCGAGACCGTGACCGCCGGCCGAAGGCGACCGACGAGGTGAACGGTCACAGTGTGCTCACCGAGGTTGCGGATGGGATCCTCCAGCACCACCTTGCGGCGATCGACCTCTTCACCGACGAGCTTCACTAGCTCGTCCGCGATATCGCCAGCCGTGATGGAGCCGTACAGGCGACCACCTTCGCCGGCGCGGACGGTGAACTCGAGACGCTTGCCTTCGATCTTGTCCGCCAGCGACTGCAGCTGGGCTTCCTGCTTGGCAACCTTGCGGGCTTTCACCCCGGCATTGTGCTCGGCGGTCTTGACCTCGCCGGCGGTGGCCAATACGGCCATCCCCTGGGGGATGAGGTAGTTCCGGGCGAAACCGGGTTTCACTTCCTGAATGGTGCCGGCCTCACCCAGCTTCGGCACATCCTGGCGGAGTACGATCTTCATGCGACGATGAACCTTCCCAATATGGATGCAAAGCGGCCGCGGAACGGGAACGCGGCCGCCAGGTAGGTGTACGGACACCTCCCGCGGACCACAGGCAATGATACGCGGGGAGCCGGGGAGTCGGCTAGTAGGCGTCACGAAGGTGGAGTATCAAGGGTAGTAGGACGTTCCCCTTTGTCTGCTATCTCTGGCGGCGCAAAGTTGCTGTGCCAACTCCTGGCTTGCGATACGAGAGCGACTGATTCATACCTTTGATATTTAGTTAAAAATATGGAGAAAATATTATATTCATTGGCTAACATGCTTCAAGTGGCACGAATCCTGCGCGACGAAGATTGCTGTGTTCAGTTCTTGGATTTCGCCTGTCGCAGGAAGGTGTATTTCTCATGACGGTCATCATGCGTCCCGGTGCGTCGACCGGCCGCGCCCTATCCCGCCGCCGCCTCATCGGCCGGTTGGCGGCGGCCGGATTTTCCGCGCCGGTGATCGCCTCTATTTTGCGGGAGTCGGCATTCGCCCAGGAGGCGACGCCGGGAGCCGCGCCCGCGGGGACGCCGACGCCACAGGAGGTCCTGGCGAGTCTCGGCAAGCGCACGGAGTTGATCCCTCTTGGCACCACCAACTTC
>JAHWJF010000252.1 GCA_019348515.1 Chloroflexota bacterium
GTCAGCGACGAGGTCGGCTCATCCATGATCAGCACGCGCGCGTCTTGCGCCAGCGCTTTGGCGATCTCCGTGAGCTGCCAGTAGCCGGTGCTGAGATCGCTCATCCTGGCGTTGGGGTCGATCTCCTCGCCCATTTCCGCGAACAATTCGCGCGCCCGCCTCACGCTCTCGCGATCGTCGATCAGCTCTCCAAAGCCGCGTGGCTCATGACCGAGGAAGATGTTCTGCGCCACGGTGAGGGTCGGGATGAGGCTGAACTCCTGGAAAATCATGCCGATGCCAAGCGCGCGGGCATCATGGGGGGAGCGAATCTCAACCGGCTTGCCCTCGACGGCGATCCGACCCTCGTCCGGGGTGTAGACCCCCTGCAGGATCTTCATGAGGGTCGATTTGCCCGCCCCGTTGCCGCCGACGAGAGCGTGAACCTCGCCCTTGCGCAGGTCGAAATCAACCTCATGCAAGACGCGATTGCCCGAAAAACTCTTCGTGATCCCGGTCATCTCCACCGCGTGGAGATCCATCTGCGTCACCCTCGCGCCAGACGAAAAGTCGGGAACGCCGCGCGGCGCCCCCGACTTTGGCTCGTTGCCTATTGCCCGGCCGCGTCTTGAAGCGCCGCGGGCGGATCCTGATGATAAACCTCTCGCCACGCTTCCAGGACGTTCTCTCGGGTGACGGGGAGTGCAGGGAGCGCGACAAAGGGCGGCGCCTGCTTGCCGAGCAATCCGTACCCGGCCAGGATGGCCTCGGTCACCCCCTGATCGAACGGTCGCTGCGCGCCCAGACCCTTGACAATCCCGTCCTGGGCGAGCGAGATGGCCACGTTCTGTCCGAGGTCGATGGTCGTGACAACTACGTCGTTTTCGCGACCGGCGGTGCGAATGGCATTGATAACGCCCTCTGCCGGGACGTCCCAGACGGCCCAGATCCCGTCCAGCTCCGCATTGCGGGTCAGCATCGCCGAGGCGACCTGATCGGCCTCGCCAGCGAAGTCGGGACCGGCGATGCCTTGCTCCTCGACGATCTCGATGTTCGGATAGTTCTCCTCGATCGTCGCCTTGAACGCGTCGTAGCGTTGGCGGGTGACGAAGAAGTCGGCGGCGTGGTAGACGATACCGATCTGACCTTCGCCGCCGAGCGCCTCGGCCATGAGGTGAGCGGAGGCAACACCGTTGCCGTAGTTGTCCGCCGAGACGACGCTGACGTAATCCTCGCCGGGCGCAAACCCCTGTGGAACGTTGTCCATGAAGACGATCTGCACACCCTGGTCGGCAGCTTGCCTGTACGCTGAGGCAGTTGCGACGGGATCGGTCGGGATCGAAACGATGATGCTCGGATTGCGGGCGAGGATCGTCTCGATGTCTGAAACTTGCGTCTCCGGTTGGAAGTCGGCATCGGTTTCGGCGATGACCTCGATACCCATCTTCCCGAACTGCTCACGCAGACCGGCGATCTGCGCCGCCGACCAGTCGTCACCGCTGTAGTGCATGACGATAGCCGCGGTCGCGCCCATACCCTGGATCTCGGCCAGCTCCTCGTCGGTCAACATGACCTCCGAGGCGGCCGTGGGGCTCTCGCCGTTCGGCCCGGTGCTGAAGACCTGCCCTTCCATCTGGGCCAGCGCCTCGGCGCCTGTCGCCGCCCCCGGCGTCGCGGCCGGCGTCGCCTCCTGTGCCGTCGCCAGGCGCGGCGAGAGGCCCGCGACCGGGACCGCGATCGCTCCCGCTACGAGAACATGGAATCGGCGTCGACTGAAACCTTTGCTCACGGTAGTACCCTCCGCATGACGCGGTCACTGCCGTCGTCTCAATGGCTAGTAGTCCCAGGTTGAGAACCTCATGTGTCGCTGGCGCGCGTTTCCTGCCTCCCTTCCAGGAAGATCCTGCTGTTTCGAGCCGCTTCTTGCTTCGAACCCGCATAGTCATCTAACTCGACGGTGATCCAGCCGTCATACCCGATCTCTCTAAGCGCTCCCAGAATCCGATCGAAGTCGAGCTCTCCCTCCCCTAAGGGGACGAAAGCCCCGGCAGCGTAATCCTTGAGATGGACGTACGGAATGCGATCGCCGTAGATACGGATGAGCTCGGCTGAGTCGCCCCCCGCGGCGTCGAGATGCGCCGTGTCAGGACAGAAACCGATCGACGTCAGGTCAAACACGCGAGCGATTTGTTCGGGCGTCTGGGCGCAGGTCCCCAGGTGGGGATGAAAGCTCGGTGTGAGGCCAAGATTGCTTGCCAGATCCGCGACCCGGGAGAGACCGTCTGCCAGGAGCGCGTAGTCCTGATCGGCAATTCCTGTCGCGCGAACGGCGCCGCCGCCGACCACGAAGTGCGTCGCACCAAACCGGGCGGCAAGTTCCGCTGAGCGGCGAATCTTATCGAGCTCTTCCCCGAGGATCTCGCGGAAGATGAAGTTTGCACCGGAGTAGACTCCGATCAGCTCCAGCCCAAGCTCATTCATCAGACTGCGGAGCTCGTCTTCCCGATCCGCGTATTGAGCCAGGTTGCCTTCGAAAACCTCGAATCCGGAGTAGCCCGCGGCGGCGATATCGCGCATGGCTTCTTCTGTTGACCCGTTGGCAAGATAGAGGAGATCCTTGACGCTGGTCACGCCGGCGGGGTGGCCGACAACTCCGCCCCACGTGTTGGTTTGATACGCCAGCTTCATCACCACACTCCTTGTTCCATTGCTCCCCGCGGACGAGCGTCTAGGCCGGCATCCCGTGCCGCGCCACGACGCCCTCAGCGACCCGCCAGGCATTCGCCATGATGGTCAATGTGGGGTTCACCCCGGTCGACGTCGGAAATGGACTTCCGTCGACGGCGTAGAGATTGTCGACTTCGTGGGTACGACAGTCTTTGCTCAAGACCGACGAATCCGGGTTGTTGCCCATTCGCAGCGTGCTGTGTTGATGCGAGCAGTTGCCCGTGACCTTGTCGATATAGACGCGCCAGACCTTCGTCGCTCCCGCGGCTTCCAGGATCTCCGCGTTGCGGTCGATGATCCATCGGCCCTGGGCAAGATCATTCGGGTGTGGCGTGTGCGTGATACGAGCGACCGGTAGGCCCCATGCGTCCTTTACCTGGTCATCGAGCTCGACTCGGTTTGTCTCCTGAGGGAGATCGTGGAGCACGAGTCCGACCGCCATGGTGTGATTGAAGTATTCGCGGTCGGCATCTTTGGCCGCCTGGCCCCAGGTTGGTTTGTCCGGGAGGGAGAAGCTAATGGGCAACGGGATGCCGACCCCCGCCGAAGCGACATGGCAGCCGCCGACGAAGTCGCGTCCTTCGGCGTGCTCGAGGAACTCGAACGTGCTCGCCCCGACATAGCCACCGCCGGCCCAACCGTACACCGGGTCCTCGAACGCGCCGATCGCGGCGCTGTATTCGTGGAACGTGGCATTGCGCCCGACAAGGTCATTGCCGTTGGCGAGACCGTTGGGAAATCGACCCGATCGAGACATGAGGAGGAGTCGCGCCGATTCGATGGCGCCACAGGCCAGGATGAAGAGATCGGCCTCCTGCTCCACGCTGTCGCCGTCCGCGTCCCAATAGACCGCGCTCCTAGCGCGGCCGTGCGCGTCGATCGTGATCTCCTGCACATAGCAGTCAGGCCGGAGGTCGAACCGCCCGGTGGCGAGAGCGGCCGGTATGAACCGGGTCATGGCGTTGCCCCTGGTCCCGGTCGGGTCACCATGCTGCTGGGCGAATGCGCTCTGGTTCGTGGCTGGCCAGCCATTGTACGGACAGGACAAGGCCGCGGACGGTGTCGGGAACGAGTTGTAGCCGAGTTTCGCGCATCCCTCATGGAATTTCTGGTTATACCGAGTAGGCGGGATCGGCGGGCAGGGGTACCCCCGGCTGCGCGGGCCTTCATATTTGTTGGCGCCGGCCTGCCCGGAGACGCCGAACGCCCACTCCACCTTGTCGTAGTACGGCTCGAGCTCCTGGTAGGTGATCGGCCAATCGGCCAGGTTTGCTCCTGGCACCTCGCCATAAATCGTCTTCGGTCTGAATTCGTTCTCGGTCATGCGAGGGAGCCACCCGGTCCAGTGAGCCGTGCCGCCCCCAACCATCTGCGGGACAGGGCAGAACAACTGCACCGTCGGTTCTTCGTCGGCAGAAGCCTGGAAGGTGCGCGGATTGATAAGCGGATCCGGCCAGAGATTGAAGCGATGGACGTTGGCCAGCTCATCGGCGCTAAACTGCTCCGGTTTCCACCAGGGGCCGCGCTCCAGGGTGACGACCTGGAGACCCGCTTCGGTCAGCACTTTGGCCGCCGTGGCGCCGGACGCTCCGGCCCCGATAATGCACACGTCTGCTCGATCGGGATTGCGCTTCGTCATCATCGACTGGCTTCCTCACCGGTCGCGTCCGCTGAGCCAGCGAAATAGGGGAGTGTGCTGTAGCGCCCGGCATGGGCCTCGGCGAGTGACGTCGGTCCCGGAAAACTAATGACGTCCCAGCCGACCCGGTTGCGGTTCCCACCGTAGATAGGGTCCGCGAGGAAGCCCTGGCGCGTATGGAGAACGAGGAGTGGAAAGAATTCGAGGTCGGTCTCCGCCGCGATCTGTTGCAGCGCGGGTTCCGGCGGCGTGAACCCCGCGACTGTTTCGGCTTCCTCGCGGGCCTGCTCCTGGTCGAGAACCGGGCCCTCCATCATTGTCAAGATGAAATCCTGCTGGTCGGGAGGCAGTTGGGCGAAATCCTCGCCAAACTCGGCCCGGCTCCGCTGGTTCAACTCGTCGATACCCTCGCGGTACTTACGGCGGACGATGTCGATGCGCTGCCTCCAGGCCTCGGCGCGTTTCCCCTCTGGAGGCGCGAATCCGCTCCCGTCGGGTTTGGCATAAACATGGTCGATCCCGGAGAGATAGCGATCGAGAAAGTCAATGGCGCCGGCTTCGCGCGCTCCCGGCTCATGGTCAGTCGGAATGATGCGAGCCATCGCCGCTTCGACCGTGCGTCGCTGAAATTGGTCGAAGAAGCCCGCGTCACGCTGATCCATGCCGCTCCCGGAGCGCGGTCTCGCGCCGACTCAACTCTTCCGGCCGCTGATCTCGCGAGATCTCTGACACCGTGAGACATATGTGTGCAAGAACAAGGCCACCATTACCCTGCAGCGCTCAGTATTATGGCGCCGGGCTCTCTCGCTTTTAACTGAGCGAACCCGAACTTGGGCGCTCGCTTGGGCTATAGGTCGTCAGGACCGTTGTAAGGATCGCGCAGCGCGGCCGGCGGGCCAAGAATCTCCTTAAGGAGCCACGCCTGGCGCAACCCCGATTGCGTCCTGAGCGCAGAAACCTGCGGCGGGGCGGCGCGCGCGGGGGCGGGCGGTGGCACGGAGGCTGATGCTGGCCGCGCTCGCTGCTCTTCCGGAGAGCGTCCTTGCCGGTTTGCCAGCGGCTCGCTTCGGCCCGGCTCGCGGCGCAGCCGCTCATCCCGGACCCCCTCCCGGCGCAGCTCGTTTGGCCGAAGCGGGCGATTGGGTGGCTGTTCGGCGAGATCCCGCAACAGGGCATCTCGCAAGCGTTCCCACATCGTCAGTGAATCCTCTCCCGGGGCATGCGCTGGCTACCCTTCATTCAGCGCCAACGATGAGCGCATCGAGGTATCGGCCTGGATGTTTTCCATCCGGTAGTGGTCCATCACCCCGAGACGCCCGGTGCGGAACGCGTCGGCCAGTGCCAG
Organism: Chloroflexota bacterium; assembly: GCA_019348515.1. Classification (GTDB taxonomy): domain Bacteria; phylum Chloroflexota; class Chloroflexia; order Thermomicrobiales; family UBA6265; genus JACCXM01. The sequence continues at coordinate 5,691 of JAHWJF010000252.1, forward strand.
AGGCACCTCGGCCTCGGCCTCCACAACCCGCGCGCGCATTTCCTGTTCGGCAGCGACCGCCATCGCCCGACGCTCTTCCGCTTTGGCCTGGGCTATCCGCT
>JAHWJF010000253.1:0-1963 GCA_019348515.1 Chloroflexota bacterium
CTCAGGTCCATGGTCAGCAGGGCGTCGAGATCGTACCCGAGCATCTGGTACGCAGCCGCGTTGGCTTCGATGATGCGGCTCCCGCCGACGACCAGAATGGCGTCCGGAACACCTTCGAACAGACCCCGGAACTGGACCTGGGCCTCTTCAGCCTGGAGACGCGCGGCACGCTCAGCGTTGTACAGGTGCGCGTTATCGACCGCCAGCGCGGCGCGGCGGGCCAGCTCCTGCGTCAGCTGCAGGTCGCGCTCGTCGTAGCGATGTCCGGATTCGGCGGCCGCGAAGGTGATCACCCCAACCGAACGCTCCCGGGCGATCATGGGAACGATCATCGCCGACCTCAGCCCCACACGCCGCAGCATGGCGAAGTGCTCGGGGTCGCGCGCTGTCGCGACGAGCATGTTGTCGGTCACCTCAGGCACGAGCTCGGATCGCCCCGTGCGCGGCGCGGACCACGCCGCGATCGCTCTCCGGGTCGGCGGGGGAATGTTCCTGCAGCCGCCGCGCCCAGGCAACCCGCTCGGGATCGACGTGGGCGACCGCGAGCTGCGATACGGAGCCGTCGTCCCGGACCAGATGGACGACGCACCAGTCGGCGAGACGCGGCACGGCCAGCCGGGCGATGTTTGTCAGCGTCGCTTCGACGTCGAGGGACGCGGCGAGCGCCTCTCCCGCTTCGGCCAGGAACCGCTGGGCGGCTTCGGCCCGCTTCTGCGCGGTGGCATCTTGCCAGACATTGACGGCATAGAGGACGTTGCCCGCGGCGTCGGCCACCGGTGATGAGCGGATAATCGACCAGCGCTCTTCGCCCGTCTCCTTGATGTGGAAGCGGACGGTGACGGCGGCCCCCAACTCGCCCTGGAGCACCCGGCGGCCGGGCAACTTCTCCACTGGGAACGGCTGGCCTTCCTCGTCGAACAGGTCAAATCGACTAACGATCTCGGTGATCGGCGTGGCGAGGAGCTCGGCCGCACTCGCAAACCCGAGAGCCTCGGCGGCCACGGCGTTGGCGTAGACAAGCTGCCCACTGGGATCCTGGACGGTGACGCCGTCGCCGACGTGGTCCAGGAAAACCGCGAGATTGTCCGGCGCGTGCTGCACGGGCGAGCTCCCCGAAATGAGCCGCTCAAGACGCTTCTACAGTAGAGGCTGGACGATATGCAAGTAATACAGTGTACGCCGCTAGAATAGCGAGAAATGCCGAGATGGGATAGCCCATCTCATCCTTTCCGGCAGGTAATCCAGAGACACGGGTTTGGGGAATCTGCGCGGTGGCCTGGCCAGAGCGGGTCTCGCCGTCTTCTCGCCATTTACCGTCACATATTATGGAAGATGATTCTCGCTGCGTTAGCGATCGACTGCAGAATTGGCAGTTCCTAAGGGACGCGGCGCGAGCCGGGCGGCGAGGACGGGCGGGATGCCGGAGATGTTGCTCCAGGAGACCGCAAAAGGATTCGTGTTCCGCGTCACCAGCGCCGGCTCCTCCAGACCATCGAGGACGAAACCGGCCTGGAAACAGGCCCCGAAGAGCTCGTGCAAGGGGCGGTGAAAGTACCAATGAGCGTGCGATTCGCCGGGCATCCCGGTCCCTTTCCCGGCCGGCACCCTCAGGTATTCGCTGATCTTCACGGCGTGCCGCGTGACCTCCCGGCCATCGAGACGCGTCTCGGTTTCAGCGCACAGGCTGACGGCGTTGCTGTTGAAGGCCGGGTGCTGAACGGTGAAGACCAACCGCCCTCCAGGCGCCAGGAGCCGTCGCCCGGCACGCAGCAGTGGGTCGATGACCGGCATGTCCATCAGCACCATGTTGCACACCAGCGCGTCGAACTGTCCTTCCCCCAGGGCGAGGAGTTGGGCCTCGTCCGTCGCATCGACCAAGCGGTAGTCGATGCGGTCCTCGATGCTTGAAGAGCGTGCCCGCGCCAATTCCAGGAACCGGGTGCTGGCGTCAACGGCCACGACC
>JAHWJF010000253.1:2063-5786 GCA_019348515.1 Chloroflexota bacterium
ACGACGCCAATCGCATCGATCGCGGGGGCGCCGAGCGTCAAACCAACCAGAGTCGCCATCCCCTGGACCGTTCCCAGGGCCCCAAACACCCGCCCCCGATACGCGTCTGCCGTCAAGGTTTGCAGCAGGCCGTGCCCGGCCGCGAAGGCGGCCACGACCGGGACGCCTGCCAGGAGCATGAACCCCGATGCCGCGATCATCGCTCCTGTTCCCGGCGGCGCCAGTGCGGCGGCGTTGGCCATGCCGAGATCGGCCAGCCCCAGCCCGATCAGCCCACCCGCGAACAGCACCCGCGGCGAGCGCGTGAGCGCGATGCGGGCGACCAGCGCTCCGGCCAACAGACCGCCGATCGCTTGCGCCGACGCGAGGATGCCCTTGCCCGCCGCACAACCTTCCAGAACATCGATGGCCAGCGGCGTGAAGCCCGCGGCGAACGTGCCCTCGCCAACAGTCCCGATGCCAAAGGCGAGGAAGATCGCGCTCAGCGCCCGGTCGCGGCCCACCAGTTGCAGCCCCGCTCGCCACTCGCCGACCATCGTGCCCCAGGCCGATGCTCCGTCCGCCTGCTGGTTCGATTCCTCGGGCCGGGCATTGGCCCGGATGGCCATGATCAGCACGGCGGAGACGGCGAAACTCGCGGCGTCGACGATGACCACCGCCGGTAGTCCCCCTCCGGCATACAGCAGCCCGCCCGCCGCTGGTCCGAGCAGACGGCCGAGGTTGTTATTGAGCGCGTTGAGCGCGTTGGCTGACACCAACCGCTCCTCACCGACCAGGCGAGGGAGGAGCGCCGACTCGGCCGGTTCGAAGAGGAGACCAATCGTCCCGGTCACCGCGCGTACGAGGTAGAGCAGCCAGAGGAGATCGGCCGATTCCACGGCGAGCAGCGGTAAGAGAAGCGCCGCCCGCGCTAGATCGGCCGCAACCATCGTTTGCTTGCGGTCCCAGCGGTCGACGAACACCCCGGCGATCGACCCCAGAAGCACGCGGGGCAGCAGGGAGGCGGCAAACACCCCGCCGGTGGCCACGGCGGACCCGGACAGCGCGTAGGCATGGAGCGGCAGTGCGATGATGAGCGCGAAGTCTCCGGCGACCGAGATTAGCCCGGCGGTCCAGAGCAGCGCAAAATCACGATGGCGGAGCGTAGAGATCACATCGCGTCCTGGCGATCGAGCCGGCGCTTAACAAGCCATGCCGGCCGAACGTACTCTACTGAGACGCAAGGTCACCGTCCGATGTGAGAAGCACTATGACGAACTCATGCCGCGGCACCACGGGCCATTGACCCGTTATGCTCGGACAAGTCCCTGGGAAATGACGAGGAGAGGATGAGGATGGCCGAGCAGGCGAGCGAACCATGGCGCGTGACGGAGCGGGTCTTTCCCACCAGCGGATCGGCCGAGGAGCAGCTCCGCTTCCTGCTCGGCTACGCGATCCTGGCCCCCTCCAGCCACAACACCCAGCCGTGGCATTTTCGTATCGGCGAATCGCGCGTCGACCTCATCGCTGACCGCTCCCGGGGGCTGTCCGTGGTCGACCCGGATGACCGCGAGCTGATCATCAGTTGCGGGGCGGCACTCTACAACCTGCGGCTGGCTCTGCGTTGCTTCGGCTTCCAGGACACGGTCGAGCCGTTCCCCGACCACAATGAGCCCGATCTGTTGGCGCGGGTGCGGATTGCCCCGGGCGGCGTGGCGTCGGCTGAGGAGCAGGCCCTGCTGGCGGCGATCCCACGACGGCGGACCAATCGCGCCGCATTCGCGGAACGCCCGGTGCCTCCTATCCTGCTGGATGCGCTTGCCGACGCGGCAGCCGCCGAGAGAGCCTGGTTCCACGTCGTTACCGGCCAGCGGGAGCGTGCGGCGGTCGCCGCCCTGATCGCCGAGGGCGACCGTTTGCAGTGGGCCGATCCTGCTTTCCGCCGTGAGCTGGCCTCCTGGATGCGCGCCGATTGGACCACTCGCGGCGACGGCATGCCGGGCACCGGATTCGGCATCGGGGAGATCGAGTCACTCGTCGCTCCGGTCCTCATCCGCACCTTCGACATGGGACGCGGTCGGGCGGCGAAAGATCAGGAGCTGGCGCTGGGGTCACCGGTGCTGGCCGTGCTCGGCACCGATGCTGATACTCCTGAGGCCCACCTCGAGGCCGGTCAGGCCATCGCCCGCGTACTCCTGCGGGCCGCGGTCGACGATGTCTCGGCATCCTTTCTCAATCAGCCGAACGAGATCCCGGCGCTCCGTACCCGCCTCCGTGAGACGCTCGGTCATCCGGGCTGGCCACAGATGCTGGTGCGCCTTGGCTACGAGTCTCCCGGTCCCCACACGCCGCGGCGACCAGTGGCGGACGTTGTTCTCCAGTGACGTGAGTCCAGCAGTTCCCTGCTCGCGGGTTCACCCGCGCGGCAATGACTGCGTTGGATCTCGGCGTTACTACAGTCACCCATTCCTGAACCGCTCAGTGGGCCCGGCTCTCAGCATCGTGTTGTCACCAGATACTGGCCTTCATTGCTGGGGACCTGAGGCGGGTCAGAGTCCGCTGGGAGCCGCCCGCCCCCTCAACAAGACCGGGCTTGACGGTCCGTCGCTTGCGCGTCCAGGCGACACCGTCACGCGGATGGCATGATCCTTTCTGATCGCGATTTCGCGCCGCGCGGCGAGTGACGCCGCCTGATGGGAGAGGAGGCACGCATGTGGCAGCCGGATGGTTGGGGGTTCCGCGCCCGGATCGGTCTGCTCGTCCCGCACGCCGCCATCGGCTCAGAGTCGGAGCTTGCCGCCATGGCGCCGGATGGTGTTTCCCTCCACGCCACGCGGGTCCCGCTCGGGGTGATGCGGGCCGGCGGAGCGATGGACCCGACGATTGCCCTGGAGCCGGTGCGCGCCTTCGCCGACCCGCCGCTCGTCGACGACGCGGCGGAGCTGCTGGCCGCCGCCCCGCTGCACGCCATCGGCTTCGCCTTCACCAGCTCCAGCTTTGTCCGCGGCGCGGCGGATGACGAGATTCTGCGCCAGCGCCTTGAGAAACGCACCCGTGGCATCCCGGTCGCCATTTGCTCCGCCTCGGCCGCCCTGGCCCTGCGTGCCGTCGGCGCCGAGAAGATTGCTCTCGTCGATCCGCCCTGGTTTTCGCCGGAGCTGAGCGCGTTAGGTGCTGACTATTTCTCGGGCCAGGGATTCGAGATCACGCACGCGGCCCCGGCGGGAATGCCCAGCGAGCAGCGTGCGATCAACCCCGGCCACCTCTTTGAATGGGTGCGCGAGCACGTGCCGGCGGAGGCCGATGCGGTCTTCATCAGCGGGAACGGCTTTCGTGCGGTCGGCGTCATCCAGGCGCTGGAGGAAGACCTGCGCATCCCCGTGCTCACGGCGAACCAGGTCCTCCTGTGGCACCTGCTGCGCCTGGCTGGGACGCATGCCCCCGTCGTCGGGTATGGCCGCCTCTTCGACCAGGACCTGCCCGTCAAGGCGTGACGAGGACGGTTTGTTCAATCGTGACCGGAATGTCCCGGTGCTGGGATTTTCCCGAATCGACACACCCCGTTGCAGAAGTGGCAGAGCGGTTAGTGCGGGGTGCAGAAGTGGTGTCATCCTGACGAAGGAAGGATCTCGGCTCACTGGCGCGTACGTTCGCAGGTAGAACGAGATTCTGCACGTTCGCTGCAAGCAGCTCAGTGCACTGACCTGGAGAAGGTGTCATTCTGAGCCCGCAGGCGAAGAATCT
>JAHWJF010000254.1 GCA_019348515.1 Chloroflexota bacterium
GGCGCTGGTCGTGGGAGCGGGCAGCGCCAGCGGGAGGACCGGGAATCGCTGCTCACCCGCGACATGGAGCCGCACGCGGCTGGTGACGAGGACCACCAGGTCGGGGCAGGCAGCGAGGAGCGCTGCTAGTAGGGTGGCGACCGGGCGCACTTGCTCGACGTTGTCAAGCACGAGGAGCAGATGGCTGCCGCGGAGGTTACTGGTGAGAAGCTCGGCCGGGGATCGGATTGTATCCTCGCGCAGGCCAAGCGCCCGCGCGATCGCGAGCAGAGCCAGATCCGGGTCGGTAATCGCGGCAAGCGCTACGAAGACCGAACCATCAGCGAATGCTGGGGCCGCTTCCTCTGTGATCCGCAGAGCCAGGCGGGTCTTACCGACCCCGCCGGGTCCGGTTAAGGTCAGGAGACGAGTGGTGCCGTCGAGGAGCAGCCTCACGGCGGCCGCGACCTCCGCGTCCCGGCCGACCAGTGAGGTCAGCGGCCGGGGAATGGCACCGAGTCCTTCGGAGGTGAGGACATCCGGCTGCGCACGATTGCCCGGGATGGTGTGGAGTTGCACAGGGGCCCGTGAGGAGGGTGATTCAAACGGCATGGCAGTGTCCGCAGGCGGCCGGGAGGCACGGCAATAGAGACGGATTGACCAGTTTTGCCTCCATCATACACACCTGCGAGGCGCTCGCGGTAAAGGCGCGAGCATCAATGCGAGCGCGGAGTCAAAAATTGAATGAATACTAATCTAGAACTTATTCCTGTCTCAAAAAGCACCCAGCATACAGGGCAACGAGGGCTCCGATCCTTACTCCTCGTCGCTGAGGCAAGTCGGGGGCGGCTTTCGGTCCTACCTCTCCGTTCTCGAACGATTCCGAGCCCGTAACATGCACTAGGCTGCAAGCGTCAGACTGACGATATCGCTCTGCTCACCAAGAGTGCCCTGGGCGCCGCGGACTTCATCCACCCCGACAAGGGGGACGCGAGGAGGAACTCCCGGCTCAAGAGCGCGTTGGCGGCCCTTCAGCACCGCCAGAAACGATGGCGGCAATCCTCTTGGCACGCGTCTGTGGGCGCTTAGCGGTGGCGATCCATTGCAGGGTGTTACGCCTTTTCGTGCGGCTGAGACGGTCGAACGCCTCCCGCGCTCCGGGTGACTCCGCGAACGCGGCGGCGAGATCTTCCGGGATGACGAGCGCCTCCACGTCGTCGAGCGCGCTCCAGGAGCCGTTCGCCTTCGCCGTCTCGATCGCCCGCAATCCCGGCTCGCGCATCAGGCCAGCGGCGATGAGGCGCTCGAGACGAGCCTTGTTGACCTTCGACCAGACGCTCGTCGGTTTCCGGGGCGAGAAATACTGCCAGTATCTCAGGTCGTCGATCGGTTTCGCCTTGCTGTCGATCCAGCCGAAGCACAGCGCTTCCTCGACGGCCTCGTCCCAGGTGATGCTCGGCTGACCGGAGCCTTTCTTGAAGTAGACCAGCCAGACCGCCGCGGTCGTCTCGGCGTGCGTCTCCAGCCACGCGCGCCACGCGGCGCGGACCGCGGCGTAGATCCGGTTGATTCCGTCGTCGGGTTCTGGCAATTCGTCGGTCACGGTGAACGTCGCGCTGCGGATTCTGGAGACCTACGCCGAAAGCGTCAGACCGAGAACGTCGCTCAGTTCGCGCAGGGTGCGTTGAGCATCGCGGATATCATCCTCCTCGGGCGACTCGAGGATGCCCGTGGCGATCTCCTGCAGCGCCTCGATCGCGCTTGGCGTGTCGAGGTCATCGTCCAGCGCGTTGAAAAACCGATCCCGCAGGATGCCGACGTCCAGTTCGTCCTCGATGCCATAGGCGGGGAACTCGGCGGCTTCGATCAGATCGTCCGCGACGCGCGCCCAGCGTTCGAGCTCGGCGTCTTCGAAGATCCAAGGAGTTCGGTAGTGGTTTGAGAAGAGGTAGAGCCGCACCGCGTCCGTAGAGTAGTGCTTGAGGGCGTCGCTGACGAGGACGAGATTGCCGAGCGATTTGCTCATCTTCTCGCCGTTGTAGCCGACCATGGCGACGTGGACCCAGCTGCGGGCGAATGGCTCGACCCCGAAGGCGTTCTCCGACTGGGCGACCTCGCACTCGTGGTGCGGAAAGATGAGATCCGCGCCCCCGCCGTGGATATCGATGCTCGGCCCGAGATAGCGGCTCGCCATGGCCGAGCACTCGACATGCCACCCCGGTCGTCCCGGTCCGTATGGCGACTCCCAGGAAGGCTCGTCATCGACGGACTTCTGCCAGAGCACGAAGTCGAGCGGATCGCGCTTGTTCGGATCGTCAGGGGTGTTGCCGCGCTCATTGGCGATGGGCAGCATCTCGTCGCGGGGGATATGGCTCAGCTTGCCGAACTCGGGATCGCTGTTGACCGAGAAGTAGACATTGCCGCCGCTCTCATAGGCGTGACCCTTCTCGACCAGGCTCTGGGTGATCGCCAGCATCTCCGCAATGTGATCGGTGGCGCGAACATAATGGTCAGGCTCCAGCCAGTTGAGGTCACGCATGTCCTTCAGATAGCGGGCCGTTTCGCGGTCACCCAGCTCTTTCCAGGCGAGCCCGACCTCTTTGGCTTTGCGCAGGATGTCATCGTCGATATCGGTGACATTCTGGATGTAGGTGACGTCCCACCCCTTGTGGCGCATGACCCGAACCAGGATGTCGAAGGTGAGAAAGGTGAAGGCATGCCCGATGTGGGTCGTGTCGTAGGGGGTGATCCCGCAGACATAGAGGCCGACCGTGTCGTCCCTCGGCGTGAAACGCTCGATCTGCCCCGACTGCGTGTTGAAAAGTTGCATTCCCCCCTGCTCCGCTCGGGCCGTGGTCGCGGCGGTTTCGTCCTGTCACCGATGGGCTGAGTATATCCCCTCATCACGAGCTATCGGCCACGACGAGGGTGATGGGTGATTACTCGCTGCGCTCGTGGTGATAGGGTGATAGGAAGCGGTCTCTCGCTCTCCCTATCACCCATCGCCCATCACCTCGTCGTGGTAGATTCCTGGCATGCCCCGGACCCGGCCCGCCGTGACCGCTCGCTCGCGCGGACGACGCCAACGCCTCGAGGGGATGCCCCGGTGACCTTCCAGATGCCGTCAGTTCGGACCGGCGCCCCCGGCCGGGTGGTTGCCTTCGCGATCATGGCCGTCGTCCTGCTGGCTGGCTGCTCGGGTATCTCGGCGCCGACGCCGCTCATCGCCGAGTCGGTCCCCACCGCGACCCCCTCCCCCTCTCCCGCGCCGATCTCGCTGCTGACGCCAGAGCCGGTGCGATGTGCTGGGGGCCGGCTGCGGGTTCGCGACCTGGCGACTATCGGGGAGGAATGGGTCGGGGGGGTGCAGTCCGCCATCGAGACCGCGCGGGCATGGCGGCCTGACGCCCGCCTGGTGACGGTGCAGGTTGGCTGCGCGCCGCTGGAGGCCGGATTCCGCTGGCAGGGCACGTTTTACTCGCAGACAGCGCAGTCCTTCTTTTTCAGTGACACGGGGATGAGCGAGCCGGCCGAGATCGATCCGGCGTCAGTGCCGTCCCTGCCGATCGACGAGGTCAATTTCCGCGAGTTGCACCTGGCGCTCGCACGAGCCGGCTACAACGAAGATGCCGAGCTGAACCCTGCGACCGGGGCCACCGTCCGCCTCAACGCGCCGACCGACCCCTTCGGTCCCCCTGGTACGCCGCAAGGACTCGTCTACCATGTAGCCATCGCCAGCCAGGGTAACGTCCAGGACCTCTTCGTCAGCAGCCCAGGGTGGACGATCCACTCCTACCAGGACCGGGATTGAACCATGGAAACCCCTACCGACGTGCTAGCCCCCGATGTCGAAGCGGTCGTCGCCGCCGCCGTGCTGGTGCTGCGCCAGACGCCGTCCGCCGTGGTGACGGATATCGATGGCACCATCAGCGGGATTGCGCCGACGCCGGCTGAGGCGATGGTCGATCCTGGGGCCAAAGCCGCGCTCGGCATGCTCATGGAACGGCTCGCCACAGTTGCGGTGGTTTCTGGTCGCGCACCGCGGGATGGGGAGGCGATGGTCGGGCTCCCCGATCTGACATACGTGGGGAACCACGGCTTGGAGCGCATCGTGCGCGGGACGCCGTGGACGCACCCGGTCGCGGCGGCGACGCAGCCGGCCATCGCCGCCGCGCTGACCGAGATCGAGAATGCGGCGCGCATGGCCGCCGACGCGCCGTGGCTTCTGGTCGAGAACAAAGGAGTTACCGGCACGATCCACTACCGGCTCGCGCCTGATCCGGCCGCGGCGGCCGCGCTGTTGGAGCCGCTGGTGCGCGCCGCGGCGGACCGCCACGGTCTGCGCCTGACGTTCGGACGCATGATCTTTGAGGTGCGGCCCGCCCTGGCGGTCAACAAGGGCACCGCCATCCGCGATCTGACGCACGATCTCGGCCTGCGGGGCATCGTCTTCTTCGGCGATGACGTGACCGACGTCGACGCCTTTCGCGCGCTGCGCGAGCTGCGGGAGGCGGGTGAGGCCGCAACGCTGCGCGTCGGCGTGCTCGGCCCGGACACGTCGCCCGCCGTGCTGGCCGAGATTGACCTCAGCGTCTATGGTGTTCCCGCTTGTGCCGCGACCCTCTTGGCGCTTGCCGCGCGTCTAGCAGATACAGAAGAGACCGACGGCGCGTGAGACGCGGCAGAGGCTGGCCACAGATCAGCATGAGCCTGGTCCAGCAGCCCGGACCGGAATTCCTGGGAGAATCCACGTGACAATGCTCCTCCTTGCAGTGACGATGATGCTGGGAATGGTGACCGGGGTACCTGGAGAGGCCACGTCATCCCCGCTGCACCAGGTGGCCCCATTGCAGACCGCCGATATCACCGTCGGCGGTGTGCCATTGACCGTCGAGCTTGCCTACCAGCCGGCGGATACGTCGCGCGGGCTGGGTTATCGCGCTGGACTGGCTCCCGGTACCGGCATGCTCTTCCTCTTCGCGGAGCCGGCGCCGCGGTCCTTCTGGATGAAGGGGATGCAGTTCTGTATCGACATCATCTGGATCGAACACGGCGCGATCCAGGGCGCCGCGGAAAGCGTCTGCCCGGAGCCTCCCGGCACCGCCGACGCGGACCTGACCTCGTACGTCTCTCCCGTCCCGGTCAGCTACGTGCTCGAGGTCCCGGCCGGCTGGCTGGATGCCAACGGCCTCGGGGTCGGCACCCCGGTCGAGGGACTGCCCATGCTGGTGAGCCAGTGACCGACAGTGACCTCGCGGTTCCCCATGCTCGAGATCCCAACTGCCGGGCCACCATCGGCACCCTCCCGAAATTGGCTAAGTAGATGGACATGAACACCCGAAACCAGTGACGACGCGAGTGGCCGGGTAGGGACACGGCATGCCGTGCCCGAGCATGCTGTGCCCAAGAACACAGGTCAGCACGACTCGCCGCCTCCGTGTATCGTGCGGCGCAGCGTTGTGCGGCCGGTAAGGAAGTTGGGAGGCGCTGGCGATGGTGGAGATCAGCCGCGAGCCGTTCGGCGAGGTAGAGGGGAAGCGAATCGACCGCTTCACGCTCGCGAACGCGCACGGCCTGCGGGTCGAGATCCTCTCCTATGGCGGCATCATCCGCGCCATCTGGGCTCCGGACCGCGATGGTCAGCTCGCGAACATCACCCTCGGGTTCGCCGATCTGGCCGCCTATCTGGAGCACAACGACCCGTATTTCGGCTGTATCGCTGGACGCTACGCGAACCGCATCGCGCAGGGGCTCTTCACGATCGATGGCCAGGCGTATCACCTC